>CAZACH010000177.1:0-5164 GCA_964483275.1 uncultured Sphingomonadaceae bacterium
GCCGCCGCCGTTCATGCAGGCGCATCCGGAGGGCGCCCGGGTGGGGATGAGCGCCGTGCCCTTCTTCCAGACGGCGGGCGAGCATGGCCGCTGGGCCACGGACTATCCTGCCCTGCACCGCCATGCCTGGACGGTGGTGATCGTCTGGTGCGCCGCCTGGGCCTTTGTCGGCGCGACCTTCCTGACGGCTCTGCTGCTGTCGGAACTGTTCCAGCTTATCGGCATCAACCTGCTGCGCGACGCCCTGCGCGAGGAGGCGTTGGCCGCCATCCTCGGCGGCGCGGCCTTCGGTGGTGCGGTCGGCGTGCTGCGCGACCGCGAGCGGCTGATCGAATCGCTGCAGAAGGTCGTGCGCGCGGTGCTGGTTATGCTCGCCCCGGCGCTGGGGGCGGGGCTGCTGCTGTTCCTGCTCAGCACGCTGTTCACCGGCCTTGCGCCGCTGTGGGCGGCGACGCGCTCGACGACGCCGATCCTGCTGTCCTGCATCATCGGCGGGCTGATCCTCATCAACGCCGTGCTGGATGACAGCGCCGAAACCGAGTCCCGCTCGCCGCCGCTCAGGTTCGGGGCGATGGCGATCGGCCTGTCGCTGTTGCCGCTGGCGATCATCGCGGCGGTGTCGACCGGCCTCCGGGTCGGTCAGCATGGCCTGACGCCGGACCGGCTATGGGCGCTGGTGTTCATCACGGTGGCCGGCGCGTTCGGGCTTGCCGCCCTGGTGGCGCTGGTGCGCGGGCGGCTGGACTGGGGGCTGTGGATGCGTCCCGCCAATATGTGGCTGGCGCTGGGCCTTTTGGGCGTGACGCTGCTGCTGGCGACGCCGCTGATCGGCTTTGGCGCGCTGTCGGCGCGCGATCAGGAGGCGCGGCTGCTCTCCGGCCGCACCACTGTCGAGAAGTTCGAGTGGCCGGCGCTCGCCTTCGATTTCGGGCCGGAGGGCCGTCGCGTGCTGGAGCGGCTGGCGCGGGGCGACGATCCGGCGCGTGCCGTCGAGGCGCGGCGGGCGCTGGCGGCCAAGGATCGCTGGACCTATGCTGAGGCGCGGCGCGGCCTCGACACGCGCGACGAGATGGAAAAGCGCCTGGCGATCCTGCCCGCGCGCGTGGCGCTGCCCGCACAGCTTGGGCAGGTGCTGGCGCGCGACTTCAACTGCGATGCCGGGCGCGGCGGCGAGGAATGCGTGCTGCGCTATGAAGCCGGCGCGACTCAGGCGGAGGTGGCGCGGATCCCCGTCAATTGCGAGGCCTGCCTGCCGACGGTGGCGCGGCTGGTGCGGCAGGCGGACGGCGGCTGGAGCCGGGACGTCCTGCGTGACCCGGCGGACGGCCTCGACGCCGCCGCCCGCAAGCAGCGGGCCGCCCGGATGCGCGAGGCGGCGCGGCAGGGCGATTTCGAGGCCCGCACCGTCGAGCGGACGCAATATTTCATCGGTGGCGAGCCGGTGGGGGACGTCTTCGACTCGTCGCCGCCTTGAGCAGTGTCCGGGGCCGTGCTAGCCGCGCGGGCGTCCGGCTCCAGCGGGGGCCGCATCCGGTGAAGGAATGCCATGTCCGTCGATGAGGCGACCGTCAAACGCATAGCCAATCTCGCCCGGCTCGCGATCAGCGACGCCGAGGCCGCCGCGCTGGTGCCCGAATTGAACAACATCCTCGGCTGGGTCGAGCAACTGGGCGCGGTCGATACGGCGGGCGTCGAGCCGATGACGGCCGTTATCCCCAATCATCTGCGCCTGCGCGACGATGTCGTTACCGATGGCGACTGCCGCGACGCGGTGCTGGCCAATGCTCCGCAGGCCGAACATGGATTCTTCGCCGTGCCCAAGGTGATCGAATGAGCGCGCTGACCGACCTCACCATCGCCGGCCTGCGCGACAGCTTCCGCAAGGGCGAGGCCTCGGCCCGCGAGATCGCCGACGCTTTCGCGGGCGCCGTCGAGGGCGGCCGTGCGCTCAACGCCTTCATCGTCGAGACGCCGGACCACGCTATCGCCGCCGCCGAGGCCGCCGACCGCGCCCGCGCGTCGGGGGAGCTGGCGCCGCTGTCGGGCATCCCGCTCGGCATCAAGGACCTGTTCGCGACCAAGGGCGTGCAGACCACGGCGGCCAGCCACATCCTCGAAGGCTTTGTGCCGGAATATGAATCGACGGTGACGGCGAAGCTGTTCGCCGCCGGCGCGGGCATGCTCGGCAAATTCAACCTCGACCAGTTCGCCATGGGATCGTCCAACGAGACCAGCGCCTTCGGCAATGTCGTTTCGCCGTGGCGGCGCAATGACGGCGGCAACGCGCCGCTCGCGCCCGGCGGCTCGTCGGGCGGCTCGTCGGCGGCGGTGGCGGCGCGGCTGGTGCCGGGCGCGACCGGCACCGACACCGGCGGCTCGATCCGCCAGCCGGCGGCGTTCACCGGCATTTCGGGGATCAAGCCGACCTATGGCCGCTGCTCGCGCTGGGGCGTGGTGGCCTTCGCCTCCTCGCTCGACCAGGCCGGGCCGATGGCGCGCGACGTGCGCGACTGCGCCATATTGCTTGAGGCGATGAGCGGCTTCGACCCCAAGGATGCGACCTCGCTCGACCTGCCCGTGCCTGCATGGGAGGCGGGGCTGTCCAGCGACCTCAAGGGCCGCAAGGTCGGCATCCCCAGGGAATATCGCGTCGACGGCATGCCCGCCGAGATCGAGGCGCTGTGGCAGCAGGGCATCGCCTTCGTGAAGGATGCGGGGGCCGAGGTGGTGGAAGTGTCGCTGCCCCACACCCATCACGCGTTGCCGGCCTATTACATCATCGCGCCCGCCGAGGCCTCGTCCAACCTCGCCCGCTATGACGGCGTGCGCTATGGCCAGCGCGTGCTGCCGGACGGCGCCAGCCTCGACCAGATGTACGCCGCCACCCGCGCCGCCGGCTTCGGGCCGGAGGTCAAGCGCCGCATCATGATCGGCACCTATGTGCTGTCGGCCGGCTTCTACGACGCCTATTACACCCAGGCGCAGAAGGTGCGCACCCTGATCGCCCGCGATTTCGAACAGGCATGGGAAAGCTGCGACCTGCTGCTGACCCCGACCGCCCCGTCGGCCGCCTTCGCGCTCGGCGAAAAATCGGCCGACCCGCTCGCCATGTATCTGAACGACGTCTTCACCGTCCCCGCCAGCCTTGCCGGCCTGCCCGCCATGTCGGTCCCCGGCGGCCTCGACGCGCAGGGCCTGCCGCTCGGCCTCCAGATCATCGGCAAGCCGCTCGATGAGCAGGGCGTTCTCAACGCCGGCCTCGCAATCGAAGAACGCGCCGGCTTCACCGCCCGCGCGGAAAAGTGGTGGTAAGATGAGCAGCTATCGCATCCAGGGCGCCACCGGCGAGTGGGAAGTGGTGATCGGGCTTGAGGTCCATGCCCAGATCGCCACGAACGCCAAGCTCTTCTCCGGCGCGTCGACCGCTTTCGGGGCGGAGCCGAACACCAATGTCTCGCTGGTCGACGCGGCGATGCCGGGCATGTTGCCGGTGCCGAACCGCGAGTGCATCCGGCAGGCGGTGCGGACCGGGCTGGCGCTCGATGCGCAGATCAACCGCTGGTCGCGCTTCGACCGCAAGAATTATTTCTATCCCGACCTGCCGCAGGGCTACCAGATTTCGCAGCTTTATCATCAGCTGGTCGGCGAGGGCGTGCTGACCATCGAGCCGGAGGATGGCGAGGCCAAGCAGATCGGCATCGAGCGTATCCATGTCGAGCAGGACGCCGGCAAGCTGATGCACGACCAGCATCCGACGCGCTCCTATGTCGACCTCAACCGCTCGGGCGTCGCGCTGATGGAGATTGTCTCGCGGCCCGACATGCGCTCGCCGGCGGAGGCCGGGGCCTATGTCCGCAAGCTGCGCGCGATCCTGCGCTATGTCGGCTCGTGCGACGGCAATATGGAAGAAGGCTCGATGCGCGCCGACGTCAATGTCTCGGTGCGCAAGCCCGGCGAGCCGTTCGGCACGCGGACCGAGACCAAGAACGTCAACTCCGTGCGCTTCGTCATGGCCGCCATCGAGCATGAGGCGCAGCGTCAGGTCGATGTGCTGGAGGCGGGCGGCGCGATCGTTCAGGAAACCCGGCTGTTCGACCCGGACAAGGGCGTCACCCGCTCGATGCGCTCCAAGGAGGATGCGCACGATTATCGCTATTTCCCCGACCCCGACCTGCTGCCGCTGGAGCTGGACGAGGCGTTCGTCGAGGAAGCGCGCGCCAGCCTGCCCGAACTGCCCGACGCCAAGCGCCGCCGGTACGAGGAGGCGCTCGGCCTGCCCGCCTATAATGCGGCCGTGCTGACCGCCGAGAAGGAAACCGCCCTGTGGTTCGAGGCGCTGCTGGCCGAGGCCGCGCGCATCCAGGGCAAGCCGGAGGCGGAGGTCGGCAAGGCGGCGTCCAACTGGGTGATCTCCGACCTGTTCGGCGCGCTCAACCGGCTGGGGCGGAGCATCGAGGACAGTCCGGTCAGCCCGGCGCAGGGCGCGCAGCTGCTCGGCCTCGTCGCCGACGGCACGCTGTCGGGCAGCCTCGCCAAGCAGGTGTTCGAGATCATGCTCGAAACCGGCGGCGACCCGGCGGCGATCGTCGAGGAGCGCGGGCTCAAGCAGACCTCCGACACCGGCGCGATCGAGGCGGTGATCGCCGAGGTGATGGCCGCCAATGCCGACAAGGTGGCGGACTATCGCGGCGGCAAGGACAAGCTGTTCGGCTTCTTCGTCGGCCAGACGATGAAGGCGATGGGCGGCAAGGCCAATCCGGGCGTGGTCAACGAGCTGCTGAAGAAGGCGCTGGCGGGATAGGGTGGCATTGGCCTGCGCCCCGCCCCCACCCCCGCTCCTACCCGCTATCCTTGATCCCCACCTCCGTTCGTCCTGAGCCTGTCGAAGGACGACAGCACTGGTCCCACCATCCGTTCGGGCACGGGGTTCGAATCCTGCGCTGTCGTCCTTCGACAGGCTCAGGACGAACGGAGATGGGAGGGTGAGAGGCGAGGGGAGTCGGCCGCTGCTGATCCGGCGCACGCGCCGCCGCCGCAACCGCAGCTTGCCCTTCTCGCCGCTCTTGTTATAGACCCCGCCGACCGGCGGCCCTGCGGGCGTGGCGAAATTGGTAGACGCGCCAGATTTAGGTTCTGGTATCGCAAGATGTGGGGGTTCGAGTCC
>CAZACH010000178.1:0-5126 GCA_964483275.1 uncultured Sphingomonadaceae bacterium
GACCCAGGCCATCCGGGGATTTCAGGAGGCGCGGGGGCTGCGCGTCACCGGCGAACTGGACGAGGCGACCAACCGCGCCTTGCAGCCCTATCGCGCGATCGAGCCGACCCGCGTGCTTCGCCTCACCCAGGCCGATGTCGCCGGGCCGTTCCAGGGCAGGCTTCCCGACTCCCCCGCCGCGCAGGCCAAGCTGCCGGCGATGGGCTATGCCAATGCGCTGGAGCGGCTGGCCGAGAAATTCCACACCACGCCGCGCACGCTGGTCGCGCTCAACCCGCCGGGCACGCGGCTGATCGAAGGCGCGCAGATTCGCTTTCCCAACGCCCTGCCGACATCGCGCGATTACCCCGCCGACCTGCCCGAAGACTGGCGCGCGACCCTGACGACGCTCAACGTCAGCGCCAGCCAGCCGGCGGCGGCGCGCATCGTCGTCGACGAGTCCGAGGGCGTGCTCAAGGTCTATGACAAGGCGGACAAGCTCGTCGCCCAATTCCCGGCGACCATGGGCAGCCGCCACGATCCGCTGCCGATCGGCGAATGGACCATCAAGGGCACGGCCTATAATCCCGATTATCAATATGATCCCAGCCTGCTGCGCAATGCCAGCAATTCACAGGGCAAGCACCGCCTGCCGCCGGGGCCGAACAGTCCGGTCGGCGTCGTGTGGATGGACCTGTCCAAGCCGCACTACGGCATTCACGGCACGCCGCGCCCCGAAAGCATCGGCCGCGCCGAAAGCAATGGCTGCATCCGCCTGACCAACTGGGATGCCGCGCGCCTGTCGCTGATGGTGGCGCCGGGGACCAAGGCACGATTCCGGAAATGACGCGACTGGGCTGGACATTCCTGGGCGTCCTGCTGTTCGGCCTCATCGGCTTTCTGGCGATGGTGCGTGTCAATCCGCAGGCGCCGGCCGCCCTGCCCGCCGCTGAAGCCGGCACGGCGACGGTGGCGCAGACCCGCACGAACACCGGGCATGGCCTGGCCATTCCCGTTCCCGGCGTCCGGCTGGACCAGATCGTCGACAGCTTCGACGACCCACGCGGGGGAGGCACGCGCCGCCACGGCGCCCTCGACATCCCGGCGCCCGCCGGCACGCCGGTGACGGCGGCGGCCGCCGGCATGGTGGAAAAGCTGTTCCACAGCGAGGCGGGCGGCAACACCATCTATATCCGCTCGCCCGACACGCAGTGGATTCACTATTACGCCCATCTCGACAGCTATGCCCCGCACCTCGCCGAGGGCGCGGAGGTCCGGCGCGGGGAGACGATCGGCACGGTCGGCAGCAGCGGCAATGCCGACCCCGCCGCGCCGCACTTGCATTTCGAGGTCAAGCGCATGGCGCCGGGGGAGGCATGGCATCAGGGCAGCGCCGTCGACCCCCTCCCCCTGCTGGCCCGTTAAAGGGAGCGCACCAGCCTGCCGATGTCATAGCGCCGCCATTCGTTGAGATAGACGGTCATCAACTGAAGCTGGGCGCGCGGGATGAACTTGTCGCGGATGCGCGGATCGAAGCGATCCTTCAGCGTCGCATAATCCGGAATCTCCGCTTCGATCAGCGACGGCGCATCGAGCATCCATGCCGTTCCCAGCAGCGCCATGGACAGGTGGATCGAGCGGACGAAATCCTCCAGCGGCACGGCGGGGCCGCCATGCGCCTGATATTCGTCCAGCACCAGCCGCGTCAGCTCCTCCTCATGCGCTTCGAGGAAATCCGTTTCAGCGGCGCAGGTCATGCCGAAGAAGGACTGGGCGAGGTTCATCTGGCAGACGCCGCCCCAGTCGAGCTGGCCGGACTGGAGCACGCCCTGCTCATCGCGCCAGAACCAGGCATTGTCCGGGTTCATGTTCCAGTGGCACAGCGCGATCAGGTCGCTCTGGTCCGCCAGATGGGCGAGGATCAACGGCTCCTTTTCCAGCACGACCATGGTGTCGTCGCAAAAGGCATCAAGAAACGCCGGCGTGCGCACATTGGCGGGCAGAAGCTGCGGCGCGGCGGCGGCGAAATCCTTCAGCTTTTGCAGCTTTTCGGCAAGCTGTTCGGGCGTGAAGGGGATGATCCGGGTCGTCGCGGCGGCGCGGTCGAACGGGAATTGCGCGTCGATCTCGCCGCCGAACTTGCCGGCGCGATGGAAGGCCGCCAGCTTCGCCGTCGCCAGCGCCTGGGCACGGTAATAATCCAGCGGATTGTCGATGGTATAGTCCATGCACTTTTCCAGAGCCGGCTCGACGCCCTGCTCGCCATAGGGCACGCGCTCGGTGATCAGCAGGCCGCTCAACGTCTCGGGGTCGTAATCCGCGAAATAGCAGCGCGGGACGTGGATGGGGAAATCGTCCCGCCGCGACAGCAGCGCGAACCGCACCTCCGGCCGCATCACCGGCGAGAACAGGTCGCGCAGCGGATCGCCGAACTCCCGCGTGAACTTCGCGAACAGCCGCTCGTGCAGGCCGGCGCGGGGGTGCTCATAGGTGACGTCGATCTGCAGCTTGCGGCCCATGCCGCCGCCGAAAAACTCCTTCGTCGCGGTGATCGCGGTGACGCGGTTGTCCGGCTCCAACGCGCCCACGGCATGAAAGGCGCGGGTGAGGAACTCCGGCCCGGCCTCGATCAGATTTTCAACCGTGACCGGGAACATGACGCCCGTCTGCTCGCCCCGAACCGCCGTTGGACCATTCATTCTCGCATCCTCATACCAGCCCGGCCGCCCGCCGCGGCAATCGGCTTTCCTCATAGCGCACATCCCGCCATGCGCCAGCCGCGCGGATTATCGACATGCCGCCCGAAAAATCATGTATGCAGCACGGCGATACAGGAGAGGCAGCACCCATGTCCCAAACGGAACGCAACCGTCAGATCATCCTTGAATTCTTCCGCCTGTCGGAATGCGAGGACGGCGATGTCTCGCCGCTGCTGGCCGACGACCTGAAATGGTGGGTGCCCGGCGACTGGGCGCTGTCCGGCACCTATTCCAAGGCGGAGGTGGCGGAGGTGTTCGGGCGGGCGTTCAGCCTGCTGGACGGCAGGCCGCGCATGGTCCTCCACAATATCACCGCCGAGGAGGATCGCGTCGCGGTCGAGGCGAGCAGCCATGGCCGCTTCAAGGACGGCGGTCCGTTCGGCAACCGCTATCATTTCCTGTTCGTGCTGCGCGACGGCCAGATCGTGGAGGCCAAGGAATATTTCGACACCGGCTATATGGAAAAGCTGGTCGCGCAACGGCCCGCGATGGTCGGCTGAACCCCGACCATCGCGAGATTTCACGCGCCCGCCGCATCACACCCCTTAACATGCGTACAAGATACAGGTATAAGGTTGGGGTTTTTTCCAGGAGAAGGGTGGTGCGCCTAACGCGATACACGGACTACTCGCTCCGTGTCCTGATCCATCTTGCATTGCAGGATCAACCGCTCTGCTCGATCGGGGAAATTTCGCGCACCTATGAGATTTCGCACAATCACCTCATGAAGGTGGTCAATGCGCTGGCGCGCGACGGCTTCATCGAGACGGTGCGTGGGCGCGGCGGCGGCATGCGCCTCGCGCGCCCGGCCGGCGCAATCGGCGTCGGCGAGGTCGTGCGCCGGACCGAGGAAGGCTTCCAGCTCGCCGATTGCAGCGGGTGCGCCCTGTCCCCCGCCTGCGGCCTCACCGGCGTGCTCGCCGAGGGCATGCAGGCGATGCTCGCCGTGTTCGATTCCTATACGATCGCCGACCTGCTGACCGACAAGGCGACCATGCTGCGCCTGATGAATCGCCAACCCCCGCTCGGAATCGGCGTGCACTGACCGGCGGTCGCCGCACCCGGACCCGCGCACGCGATGGCGCTTGTCGGGCGCCTTCTCCTCGTCCAGACGGATGGCTATGAAGCGGGCCGTCACGGCTCACACACGGCATCGGAGGATCAGACATGAGCGCCTTGTTCAAGCCTTTGCGGATCGGCTCGCTCACCTTGCGCAACCGCATCGTCATCGCGCCGATGTGCCAATATTCCGCCGAGGACGGCTGCGCCACCGACTGGCATCTCATCCATCTGGGCAACCTCGCCCTGTCGGGCGCCGCCCTCCTCACCATCGAGGCGACGGCGGTGACGCCCGAGGGACGGATCAGCCCCGACGACCTCGGCCTATGGTCGGACGAGACCGAAGCAGCGCTCGGCCGGGTGATCGAGGCGGTGCGCCGCCATTCGGACATGCCGATCGCGATCCAGCTCGCCCATGCCGGCCGCAAGGCCTCGACGCACGCGCCCTGGGACGGCGGCGCGCAGATCGCGCCCGGCGAGCCGCGCGGCTGGCAGACCGTGGCGCCGTCCGCCCTGCCCTTCCTCGATCACGAACATCCGCCCGAGGCGCTCGATCAGGACGGGATAGAGGCCGTCCGCCGGGCGTTCGGCGAAGCGGCGCGGCGCGCCGGCCGGCTCGGCTTCGATGCCGTCCAGATCCACGGCGCGCACGGCTATCTGCTGCACGAGTTCCTCTCGCCGCTCAGCAACCGGCGGGACGACGCCTATGGCGGCAGCCTCGACAACCGGATGCGCCTGTCGCTCGAAGTCTATGACGCGGTGCGCGCCGCCTTCCCCGCCGAGCGGCCGGTCAGCATGCGGGTGTCCGGCACCGACTGGGCCGAGGGCGGCTGGGACATCGCGCAGACCGTCGCGCTCGCCCAGGCGCTGGAGGCGCGCGGCTGCGACGCCATCCATGTGTCGAGCGGCGGCCTGACGCCGGCGCAGAAGATTCCGGTCGGGCCGGGCTATCAGGTGCCGCTTGCCCGCGCCGTCAAGGCGGCGACCGGCCTGCCCGTCATCGCCGTCGGCCTGATCACCGGCTTCGATCAGGCGGAGGCGATCGTCGGCACCGGCGACGCCGACATGATCGCGCTTGCCCGCACGATCACCTATGATCCGCACTGGCCCTGGCATGCCGCCGCGCATCTCGGCGCGACCGTCAAGGCGCCGAAGCAATATCTGCGCGCGCCGCCCCACCGCCATCGCAACCTGCTCGAGGCGTAACCCGCCCGAAGCGGGCGCGATGCGGGACATCCGCTCCGGGAGGCATTACAGCCGGCGCATATGGTCATGTGTCCGTCGTCAGAACATTTGGCACAGGCCGTGGCGTAAATTAGCGGAGTGCGG
>CAZACH010000179.1:0-5106 GCA_964483275.1 uncultured Sphingomonadaceae bacterium
GCAGGATGAACAGGATCAGCGGCACCGTCATGATCGCGGGCAGGCGCGCGGCCTTTTCCTCGGCGCGCATCATGCGCTCGTTGCGGAACTCGGCCGACAGGGTGCGCAGCGCGCTCGCCAGCGGCGTGCCGTATTTCTCGGTCTGGATCATGGTGGTGACGACACCGCGGATGGCGTCGGTGTTGCAGCGCCATGCCAGATTCTCGAAGGCCTGGCGGCGGTCGGTGAGGAAGCCCAGCTCGATCGCGGTCAGGGCGAATTCGTCGCCGACCACCGGGAAGCCCTTGCCAAGCTCGCGCGCGACGCGGTTGAAGGCGGCATCGACGGTGAGGCCGGCCTCGGCGCAGATGACGAGCAGGTCGAGCGCGTCCGGCAGCCCCTTGCGCAGCGCGTCGGCGCGCTTGGTGATCAGGTTCTTCACATAGAGGTCGGGCGCCTTGTAGCTGAGCAGCAGCGAGCCCATGGCGAGGCCGGAGCGCTTCAGCGGCGTCCAGTCGGGGAACCAGCCGAGCACATAGACGCCGAAGCAGACCGTGCCGCCGATGACGATCGGCAGCACCATGCGGCCAAAAATCACGGCGATGGCGGCGTCCTTGGAGCGGATGCCGGCCTGCGCGAGCTGCTGCTGCGCGGCCTTCATCTGGCTTTCCTGAAGCACCGACAGCTTGCTCAGGATGGTGCGCATCATGTCGGCGTTGCGGTTGGTGCTGGTCAGGCTGGTGCGCCGGCGCGTCACCGTGATGCCGGCCTTCAGCTGCTCGCGCCGTTCCTGCAGCGCCTTGACGCGCTTGGCCATCGGATCGCGCACCGTGGTGGCGGCATACATCGCCACCATCACCGCGAAGGTGGCGATGGCGGCCATGATCGTGGCGATGTCGGCGGGTTCCAGCCCGAAGGAAAGCGTGCTCAGCATATCAGATCTCGAAGCTCACCATCTTGGCCATGATGAAGACGCCGATCGACATCCAGATCAGGCCGCCAATGCCGGCGATGATCAGGCGCTCGTCGGTGAAGAAATTCGCCATATAGGGCTGGTTGATCATCCAGATCAGGCCGAACACGATGAACGGCAGCGACCCGACGATATAGGCGGAGGCCTTGGATTCCGACGACATCGCCTTGATCTTCAACTTCATCTGCGCGCGCTTGCGCAGCACGTCCGACAGGTTCGACAGGGTTTCGGCGAGGTTGCCGCCGGTTTCGCGCTGGATGGCGAGCGTGATGACGAAGAACTGCATCTCGGCGGTGCCGATCTTGTCGGCGCATTCCTGCAGCGCCTGCTCCATGGTGCGGCCGATGCGGACCTTGTCCGACACGGCGCGGAACTCGGTGCCGACCGGGTCGGGGATTTCCTTGGCGACGACGTTCATCGTCTCGGAAATCGGCAGGCCCGAGCGCAGGCCGCGCACCAAGAGGTCGATGGCGTCGGGAAAGCGCTGGTTGAACTTGACGACGCGGCGCTTGATGAGGAAGCCGGTCGCATAATAGGGCAGCCCAAGGCCGACGAACAGGCCGAACATCAGCGCCAGCAGGGTGGGCGCGCCGCGCATTTCCAGCAACAGGAACACCACCGCCGCGATGCCGGCGCAGGCTGCGCCATATTTGCCGAGCGACCAGGATTTCCCGGTCCGCTCAAGCCGCTGCCGCATCAGCTCGGGATTGGGCATCAGCCGCTTGAAGAAATTGTCGAGCTGATTGTCGCGATTGGCGAGGATGCGGCGCATCTGGGCCTGCGCGATCGCCGCCTGCGACGTCGAATGGCGGGCGCGGATATCCTCCAGCCGGCGCGAAACGCGCTTGGAGCTGCTGGGGCCGGTCAGCGCCAGATAGGTCATGCCGACCATCAGGCTGAGCAGCGCCATCACCATGATCGCCGGCAATATAGTGCCCATCTATCGACTCCCTCGACGGTGCGTCCGCGCCGGCCGCCCTTACTTCCTGAACGCCTTGCCCTTGGCGGGCAGCAGCGACTTGATATTGCCGAGCAGCGACTTGCCGCCGGCCGCATCCTCGGCATCGCCGTCGCCGGCGGCGTCGAGCAGCAGCTTGCCGAGCTGTGACAGCGGCTGGCCGAGTTTGGTGCCCCTGGCGGCTTCGGCCAGGCATTTGCCGAGCTTGGCGGCCTGGGTCGCGACCTTGGCGTCGAGCGGCAGCAGCAGGTCGACCGGCCGCTCGATCGAGCTTTCGAAATCCTTGCGCGCGACCTCGCAGACGCCGGCCGGCGCCTTGTTGGCGATCACCAGCACCCGCGTCGCCGGGACGTTCGACTTCAGCCAGGCGAGCAGGCGGATGGTGTCGCGCGTGCCGACCAGCGTCAGCTCGGTGACGATCACGACGCTCTGCGCCTCGGCGAGCAGGTGGGGATGCTGGATCATGACGCCGCGCGGCAGGTCGACGACGACGCAGTCGAAGCTGTTGCGCATCTCCTCCTGCAACTGGTGCAGGGCCTGCCCGTCCATCATCACCGGATGGTTGATGGCTGCTTCCGCCGACAGCACCGCCAGATTGTCGCTGATCCGCACCATCGCGCGCTCGATGAACAGCGCATCGACGCGGCTGGGGTTTTCCAGCGCGTCGGTGAGGCCGCGACCGGGTTCGAGATCGAACGCCATCGCGCCGGTGCCGAAATGGACGTCGAGGTCGAACAGGCCGGTCGACTGGCCGGCGTCGCTGAGCAGCCAGGCCAGCGAACTGGCCATCGCCGACGCGCCGACGCCGCCGCGCGTGCCGACGACGGCGGTGAGCATGCGGGGCTTGGTCTTGTCCGGCTCGGCGATGCGCGGGCCGGCAAGCACCGCCTGGGCGCTGAGGAAGGATTCGCGCAGCAGCTCCGCCGACAGCGGCTTCAGCACATAATCGTGGATGCCGGACGCCAGCAGATCGCGATAAAGCCGCACGTCATTGACCGCGCCCGACGCGATCACGACTGTTCCCGGCTCGCAGACCTCGGCGAGCGCGTTGATGTCGGTGAGCGGATCGCCCGATTCCGACAGGTCGACGAACAGCACGCTGGGGCTTGCCGAAACCGACAGCGTCTGCACCGCGTTGCGCAGGCCGCCGCGATTGATCTTGTCGGCCGGCCAGCCCATTTCGGCCGCCGCGCTGCGGGCGATCTCGGCCGTCGCATCGTCGCAGACGAAGGCGATGAAAGGGTCCCGCGTGGCGCCGCCGGCGCGGCGGGCGGGATTCCATGGTGCGTTCATCAGTCTTCCCCCAGACTCTTCGTGTCGATTTCCTGAAGGCCGTCGGCGCCCGTCGGCTTGGCCTTGCGCCATGCGTCCACCGCCTTGACCGTGGAGGTGCCCTCGCTGCCGCGATAGGGCGTGCCGGCGATGAAGTCCTCGGGATCGGCGATCATTGCCGCGAGATTGCCGTTCACCGCGCAGCCGTAATTGGACATGGTCGACGCGGCGAACTCGGGATGGCTCTTGCGATCCCAGTCGGGGCAGTTCGGCACCTGCGCGGTCGAACGGGTGACGACGACGCGCAGCGTTTCGGCGCCGGGCGTGCCGGTCGTGACCGGCGTGCCGCTGTCGAGCAGCAGGCCGTAGCGGGCGAGCACGGCGGCGATCTCGGCGCGGCGTTCGGCGCTGCCATAGGGCAGGGGGTCGTCGATCGTGACGCGGTCGGCATAGCCAAGGCCGATCGCCTTGAACCAGCCGTCGAGCCGCTCCGCCGAACCCGGCGCGAGGCCGTTGCCGGCGGTGGCGAGGTCGAGGCTCATGTCGCTGCGCTGCACGACCGGCTGGTGCACCGATTCGAGGCTGCGGTTGACGGGACCGCAGGCGGCAAGCGCCGTGACGAAGGCCAGCGGGGCGATGGCGGTGAAGATCCTGTTCATCGGCCGGGTCCTTACTGAATGGAGAAGCCGGGAGTGGCGGCGGCATCGTTCGCGGCGCGGGCGCCGGTCGCCGGGGCGGCGGGCGGCGCGACGGTCGGGCGCGGCGGCTTGGCGCCGGTCTTGCCGTCGAAGCTCTGGCCGCCCAGCAGGCGCTGCGCGTCGGTGGGGCCGCGATAGCCGTCGGTCGGCAGCCTGATCTGGCCGTCCGCCACCGGCTTGACGAGATAGGGGGTGACGACGATCACCAACTCGGTCTCGCTGCGCCGGAAGCTGTTCGACCGGAACAGCGCCCCGATGATCGGCAGGTCGCCGAGGAACGGCGCCTTGTCGACATTGTTGGTGTGGCGGTTGGAGAGCAGGCCGCCGATCATGAAACTCTGGCCCGAGCCGAGTTCAACGGTGGTCTCGACCCGCCGCGTGGTGAGGCCCGGAATGCGGCCATTGCCGACCGTGACCGCCGCGGCATAGTTCAGCTCCGAAACCTCCGGCCGGACGCGCATCGAGATGCGGCCGTCGTTGAGCACGGTCGGCGTGAAGGCGAGGCCGACGCCGAAGGGCTTGTATTCGACGCTGACGGTGCCGAGGCCCTGCGCGATCGGGATCGGGATCTCGCCGCCGGCCAGGAAGCTGGCGGTCTCGCCCGACACGGCGGTGAGCGTCGGTTCGGCGAGGGTCGTCACCGCGCCTTCCTGCTCGGCAAGGTCGAGGGCGGAGGCGACGTCGAGGCCGAACAGCTTGCCCGCGAACTTCAGCGTCGTGTTGTTATCGGAGAAGTCGGAGAAGTTGAAGGCGGTGCCGCCGGTCACGAACTGGCCGGTCTTGGGATCGAAGGGCAGCGACAGCGAGCCTGCCGGCAACCCGAAGATCGAGGAGGCGTCGAGCTTCGGCAGGCCCGACAGGTCCATGTCGCCGATCGAGCCGAAATTGCGGCCCCGGCTCAGCCCGAACATGAAGCCGCCGGTGGTGTCGCGGCTCAGCAGGTTGACGCCGACCTCCTTCAGCAGGTCGCGATTGACCTCGGCGATGCGGACCTTGAGCGCCACCTGGAGCGGCGTCGCCGTGCGCAGCTTGTTGAACAGCGGCGTGTCCTCGCCGACAAAGGCCTGGACCAGGCGGTTGGCCTCCTCGACATCGTCCGGCGCGGCGACGGTGCCGGTCAGCAGGACGGCGCCGTTCATCGGCGTCACCTCGATCTTGGAGTCGGGCATGGCCAGCGACATCATCGAGCGGAGCTGGTCGAAATTGCTGCCGACGCGGACATTGGT
>CAZACH010000180.1:0-5059 GCA_964483275.1 uncultured Sphingomonadaceae bacterium
CCGAATTCCTTGCGCAGCGCCATCAGGCCCGGCATCTCGATCTCGGCGATCTCGATTTCCTTGCGGCCCCAGCCGGCAAGCGAGATGTCATGGACCAGGAAGTCGTTGAAGCTGTCGGCGGGCTGGGTGGCCATGTGCAAAATCCTTCGTGAAGTGGGCGGCGACTGTGCCATCGCCTCGCCATCTGCGCGGTTCCATAGCGCGACACCACTCTCATACGCAAATATAAAGATGTCGTTATATGATAATTTTCTCCGGCGGCGGCGTCAGGCCCGACCCGGAACCGCCGCGAGCAGGCTGGCGTCGATGCCGCCGGCGGTGAAGGCGGCGGCCCAGCGGCTGTCGGTGGGCGTGTCGAACAGCAGCGCATCGGTGCCTTCGACATCGAACCAGCCATGGCCGGTCAATTCCTCCTCAAGCTGTCCCGCGCCCCAGCCGGCATAGCCCAGCGCGACCAGCCAGCGCGTCGGCCCCTTGCCCGCCGCGATCGCCTTCAGCACGTCGAGCGTGCCCGACAGCGCCCATCGCCCGGCGACGTCCAGCGTCTCGATCCCGCCCCAGTCGCGGCTGTGCAGGACGAAACCGCGCTGCGGCTCGACCGGGCCGCCGACCAGCACGGGAACATCGGGCGCCACGCCGGGTTCAACCGACACCTGCTCAAGCAGTTGATGCAGGGTGAGGCCATCGAACGTCGCGCCGACGCCGATGCCCAGCGCGCCCTCCTCGTCATGGGCGCACATCGCGATGGCGGCGCGGTTGAAGCGTGGATCACCGATGCCGGGCATAGCCAGCAGCAGACGCCCGGTCAGGAAAGTGGACTCGGCCATGGCCGCGACTATAGGGAACGGAACGCTTCCGCGCCAATCCGGCGGATCCGTCTTCACACGAAGGAGAGTATCGACATGACCATCAAAGTTGGTGACAAACTGCCCAGCACGACCTTCGTCAAGGCCACCGCGGACGGTCCGGAAAAGGTCGAATCGGACGAGTATTTCAAGGGCAAGCGCGTCGCGCTGTTCTCGGTGCCCGGCGCCTTCACGCCGACCTGCTCGGCCAAGCACCTGCCGGGCTTCGTCGACAAGGCCGGCAACCTCAAGGCCAAGGGCATTGACGAGATCGCCTGCACCGCCGTCAACGACGCCTTCGTCATGGGCGCCTGGGGCAAGAGCGCCAACGCCGACGACAAGGTGACGATGCTCGCCGACGGCAACGGCCAGTTCGCGCAGGCGGTGGGCCTGACCATGGACGGTTCGGGCTTCGGCCTTGGCCAACGCGGCCAGCGCTTCTCGATGGTCGTCAATGACGGCGTCGTCGAGCAGCTCAACGTCGAAGCGCCGGGTGACTTCAAGGTCAGCTCCGCCGAACATATGCTGTCGCAGATCTGAGACCGGCAGGGGACGGTGGGCCGAGCCTACCGTCCCGCCATTTCTACCAGCCGCACTGGCGACCCTTATTCTGTTCCTCCAGCCAGCCGACCAGCGGCTGGAAATAGGCGATCATCGCTGATCCGTCGATCTCGCGGCTGCCGGTGAAGGCCTCCAGCGCCTCCGGCCACGGGCGTGACGCGCCCATCTCCAGCATCGCGTTGAGCTTCGCCCCGACCTCCTTGTTGCCATAGAAGCTGCAACGGTGGAGCGGCCCGGTCCAGCCCGCCTGCTCGCACGCCGCCTTGTAGAACTGGAACTGCAGGATGCGCGCCAGGAAATAGCGCATATAGGGCGTGTTGCCGGGGATATGGAACTTGGCGCCGGGGTCGAAATCCGCCTCGGAGCGGGCGACCGGCGGCGTGATCCCCTGATACTGGGTGCGCAGGTCGGTCCACGCCTGATTATAGTGCGCGGGCGGAATCTGGCCGGAGAACACCCCCCAGCGCCATTTGTCGACCAGCAGGCCGAACGGCAGGAACGCCACCTTGTCCATCGCCTGGCGCAGCAGCAGGCCGATATCCTTGTCCTCCGCCGGCACCTTGGCGCGGTCGAGCAGGCCGATCTGCACCAGATATTCGGGCGTGATCGACAGCGCCACCGTGTCGCCGATCGCCTCATGGAAGCCGTCATTGGCGCCGTTCAGATAGAGATAGGGCTGTTTGTTATAGGCGCGCTGGTAATAGTTGTGACCCAGCTCGTGGTGGATGGTGGTGAAATCATCGCCATTGACCTTGGTGCACATCTTGATGCGCAGATCGTCCTTATTGTCGAGGTCCCACGCCGAGGCATGGCACACCACCTCGCGGTCGCGCGGCTAGGTGATCTGGGAACGGTCCCAGACGCTCTGCGGCAGCGGCGCGAACCCCAGCGAGGAGAAGAAGCCCTCACCCGCCTTCACCATCTTCAGCGGATCATATTTCTTCGCGACCAGCAGGTCGGTGACGTCATAGCCGAGGTCGCCCGCCCCCGGCGGCGCCACCACGTCATAGATATTGCCCCATTCCTGCGCCCACATATTGCCGAGCAGGTCGGCGCGGATCGGGCCGGTCTTCGGCTGCACCGCGTCGCCATATTTCTTGTTGAGCTGGGCGCGCGTGTAGCAGTGGAGCTGGTCGTAAAGCGGCTTCACCTGCTTCCACAGCCGGTCGGTCATGCGCGCGAATTCGTCAGGGTCCATGTCATAGCCCGCGCGCCACATCGCGCCGACATCGGCAAAGCCCAGATCCTTCGCGCCGGCATTGGCGATCTGGACCAGCCGGCCGTAATCCTCGCGCATCGGGGCGCCGACCTTGTGCCAGCTCACCCACATCTCCTGCAACGCCTTGGGATCGCGCACCGTGCCCATCAGCGCCTCGATGTCGTTCCCGCCGACCTCCTTGCCCTGATAGCTGCCCTTGCCCTTGCCATAGGCCGACTGGAGCCGCGTCGCGATATCGTTCAGTTCCTTCGCCGCGCCCGGCGTGTCCGGCGCCGGCAGCACCAGCCCCTGCTTCAGGATCAGCAGCTTGCGCGACGTGTCGTAGCCAAGGCCCGTCAACCCGTCGAACCGCGCCGCCTGCTTGGCGAGGCGCACCGACATCTCCGTGCCCTGCGCGCCGACCCGCGCCGCAACGGCATCGGTGTCGTCGGTGATGTAGGTGTTGTTGATCCACTGCGTCTGCGCGTTGAACAGCGAGAAGTCGGCCAGTTCCTTCTCCGCCTCCAGCACGAAGGCGTCGGCCTCCGCCGCAGTGGCGGCCGCGGGTTCAGCGGCAGGCGTCTTGTTGCGCTGCGCGGCGGCGGTGGCGACACCGCCGACGAAAAGCAAGGAAAGCGCAAGCGCGGATACGGCGTTCTTCATCGACACCCCCTGTCGGTCGCAAGATCGAACCGCGGGAAGTGTGGGACCGTGGCCCCCGCCCGGTCAAGCCGTCAGGAAATCCGCGATCGCTGTCCCCAACTCGCGCTTGGTCACGGCGCTCATATGGTTGCCCGGCACCTCGACAGAGCGGGCGTCGGGCATGACATCGGCCAGCGCCTCGGCCGAGCCATTGTCGCTGTCCTCCGCGCCCGACACCACCAGCACCGGCGTAGCGACAGCCGCCACCGCGTCCGCGCCGGTATCGACGAAGCTGTCCAGCAGCGGCAGCAGCGCCTGCGGATCGGCGCCCGTGGTCTTCAGGAACTGCTCGGCCATCCACGCCTCCGACCCGCGCTGGTGGGTGCCCAGCCCTTGCAGCACATGGCGGAAATGATCGCCGCGCCGCGCCGTGTCGGTCAGCCCGTTCAGCCCCATGCCGGCGATGATCGCCCGGCGCGGCGCCGCGCCCCGCACCAGCGCGCGCATCACCGTGCGGCCGCCGAGCGAATAGCCGCCGAGGTCATAGGCGGCGAAACCGAGTTGGGCGATCAGCGCCAGCGCGTCGTCGGCAAGCACATCGGGCGGATAGGCCGCCGCCGCGTGCGGCCGGTCGCTTTCGCCATGGCCGCGCAGGTCCGGCATGATGACCCGGAACCCCCGCTCCGCCAGCAGGGCGGCATGGCCATATTTGATCCAGTTGGTCTCGGCATCGGAGAACAGGCCGTGGATCAGGATCGCCGGCCTGCCATCCTCCGCGCCCATCTCGTGAATGGCGAGCGCCACGCCGTCCGGCGCGGTGAAGCGCCACTGGCGCCGATCAGTCCGGGAGTTTTCCGACATGTTTCATCCAACGATCCGTCAAAGGCTGATATTCGTCTGCGCGGGCGGACGGCAGATGGTCAAGCCGGCGCCAATGCTCCTGCCGGCTTTCGATCCCGAAATTGCTGGTCGGCACGAAGCGGCCGGGGTCGTCGAACGACGCCACCGTCAGGTCGATCGTCTCGCTGTCCGTGTAGGCAAAAGTCAGCGGCGTGCCGCATTCCCGGCAGAAACCGCGCCGCGCGAAGGGCGATGAGGTGAACTCGTCCGGCGCCGCGCCGGTCCAGCACAGCCGGCCCTGCGGCACAGTCTTTAACGCGACGAAGACATTGCCCGTCGCCCGCTGGCACATCCGGCAGTGGCAGGCACAGGCGTCGAAATCCTCGACCTCCACCGCATAGCGCACCCGGCCACACTGGCAGCCGCCCGTCATCGTCTCGCCCATCGGCCGTCCTCCCGCGCGGCGCGCGGCGGCAGGCTCCGTGCCCGCCGCCGCGCCGCCGGATCAGGCCGCCTTCTTGAGGTGACGACGGCCCAGCAGTTCCGCGACCTGCACGGCGTTGAGCGCCGCGCCCTTGCGCAGATTGTCGGAAACGCACCACAGCGCGATCCCGTTTTCCACCGTCGGATCCTTGCGCACGCGGCTGATATAGGTGGCGGAATCGCCGACGCATTCGATCGGGGTGACGTATCCGCCGTCCTCCTGCTTGTCGACGAGCATGATGCCCGGCGCCTCGCGCAGGATGGCGCGCGCCTGCTCGGCGCTCAGCGGCTGCTCGAACTCGATATTGATCGCCTCGCTATGGCCGACGAACACCGGCACGCGCACACAGGTGGCGATCACCTCGACATCGGGGTCGAGGATCTTCTTGGTCTCGGCCACCATCTTCCACTCTTCCTTGGTGGAGCCGTCCTCAAGGAAGACGTCGATATGCGGGATCACGTTGAAGGCGATCTGCTTGGTGAACTTCTT
>CAZACH010000181.1:0-5050 GCA_964483275.1 uncultured Sphingomonadaceae bacterium
TGGTCGATGCCGTCTGCGCCCATCCCGATCTCGCCTTCTTCCTCATCAAGGAAGTCTCGCGCCAGACCGACCGCTTCGACTATTTCTACAAGGCGCTGGTGGTGCCGCTGCGCGACAAGATGGTGCCGATCCTGAAGCGGGAAACCGGGAATGAGGACGACGACATCAGGCAGGCCGAACTGCTGCATTTCACGCTGATGGGCGCAATCGTCATGGCGCTTGTGACACGCTCGTTCGGCACGGTCGGCAGCGATGCGGACGATGACCGAAAATTCCGCGCCGAGTTGCAGAATCTGCTCCGAAAACTGGTGGAGTGATCGGATGTCGTCTTTGGAGAAGCCTGTAATCGAACCAATCTCAAAAAATGGAGAGCATATGTTGCATAGAATATTATTTGGCGTGATGGCGCTTGCCGCCTGCTCGACGTCGTCCCTGGCTCTGGCCCAGACGCAAGCCGCCGCCCCGGCCGCACAGATGGCACCGCCGATCGCTGGCGAGGATGCGCTGGAAGCCGCCTGGAAGAAATATTATGCCAACGTGCAGAAGGCGCACGACAATATCCTGAAAAGCGAGCAATATCGCCTGTTCGCGCCACAAAGAGCGATGGCCTATTATTCCCTGATGGAAGCCCAGGCCATGGTCTATAATTTCGCCGTGGCCCCACAACTTGCGTCTCCCAGGATATTTCAGGCGACCGGCTGGCAAACAGAGCTTTATACGCTTGGCGGCAATTCGTCCGATTTCCACTATGGCACCCTGTTCCTTGACGGCAACCTCACCTATCGGCTGACCGGCAATATCAACGACACCGCCGTCCTGCTGGCCCAGTGGGCAGGCTCCCTGCCCGGTGTAAAGGCGTATACGCCGCCCAAAAGCTATGATTTCGCGGACTTTGAAATCGCCAAGGACGGCAGCTTTGAAGTCATATTGAGCGCCACGGAAGTGAAAGGGAAGAACTGGATCAAGCTCGATCCCGCCGCGCGCTATCAGTGGATTCTTTTCCGTCCCATGATGGGCGGCTGGGACAAGAAGCCCGCCGACATGAAGATCGAGCGGATTTCCGACATCGACCTCAACGCCTATCGCCAGAAGGAAACCGCGCCGGCGGCGGTCGCCGAGCGCATCGACTTCGCCGCCGACTATCTGCAATTCCTGGTCGATCAGTGGAATATCGACTATTATCCGCGGATGCGGGCCAATGCCGGCGGCGAGAACAAGCTGGCGACCTTGACGCTCGATACGGCCGGCGATGTCGGCAGCCCCGCCGCGCAATATATGCAGGGCGTCTTCGTCATTGACGACGGTGAAGCGCTGGTGGTCGAAATGGATAATCCGCGCGGCGCCTTCTGGACCATCCAGCTTTTCGATTCCTGGCTGAAGTCGATCGACTTCCGCACGCGCCAATCTTCGCTGAACATGGATCAGGTGGCCCGCGATCCCGATGGCAAATATCGGTTCGTCGTCTCCAAACGCGATCCCGGCATTGCAAACTGGCTGGACACGGGCGGCGTTGAACGCGGCATGCTGCTCGTCCGAAACTATCGCACGCAGAAGCTTGCCGATGCGCCGAAGGTCACGCGCGTCAAGTTCGATGAATTGGACAAATATATTTCAAAGGACGTCGCCCGGGTCACGGCGGAACAACGGAAGGACGAAATCCGCAAGCGTGAAGCGGCTTATATCCAAAGGTTGGGCGAGTAGCCGCCGACAGCTTGGACAGGTGATCATTGATGCAGAAGCGCTACTCGTCCGACCCCTCGCTGTTTTAAGACTGGCGTAAGGTTACCGATCGAGGAACGCCATCATGCATCGGCAATGTCCATCCAAGCGGCGCGGGCCGGGACGATGAAACCCGGGCAGTCCTGGACCCGCCGCGACGTCCTCGAGTTTTCCGGGGTCCTCGCGGCGGGATTCGGAGTAAGCCTTATCCTCCGAAAGACGGCGCCGCTCGGCGTGGATGTGTCGGAAAATCCGATAGCGCGGTCACTGCTGGCCGCCAGCGATGCGCCGCGCGAAGGCCCGGCCGATGCGGACGTCACCCTCGCGCTGTTCACGGACTATCTGTGCCCCGCATGCCGCAAGACCGAACCCGAACTTCGCATGGCGCTTCAGGAAGATCGTCGCGTGGCGGTGATCTACAAGGATTGGCCGATCTTCGGGCCGGTGTCGCAGCATGCGGCGCGTGTCGCCCTCGCCGCCGATCGGCAGTCGATCTATCCGCAGGTTCATCGCGCGTTGATGCGCGAGCGGCGAAGGCTCCAACCCGCCGTTCTGAGGGAGATCGTCGAGGAAGCGGGCGGCCGGTGGGATCGGATCGAGCAGGATCTCCGCGAACATGCCGGCGCGATAGATTCGGTGATGGCGCAAACCGCGAAAGAGGCGTTCGCGCTCGGGCTCAAAGGAACGCCCGCCTTTGTGATCGGGCCTTCACTGATCAACGGGGCGCTGCAACGAAAGGAGTTTCTTCGCGCCTTTCGTACGGCGCGAAAGCATGGCGAGCGCGCCACCCGATGAAGCGAGCCCGGCGGGCCGGGCGGCGAGGGTATGATCCTATTCCCCCGGACCCGGCCGGTAGAAGATTTCGGAGGTGCCGGCCGGCACCTCGTGCGGGCGCGGGAAGCGGTTCATCTGCATGCCACCGTTGATGTGGAGGCTTTCACCCGTGATATATGCGCCGCTCGCCAGCCAGACGCAGGTGTCGGCGAAATCCTTCACCTCGCCGACCCGGCCGAGCGTGATCTCGCGGTTCAGCGCATCCTCGAGGCCGGGTATCGTGAATATCACCGCGCCCATTTCGGAGCGGATCGGCCCCGGCAGGATCGCATTGACGCTGATGCGTCGCGGACCAAGCTCATCGGCCACATATTTCACCAGGCAATTGGTCGCCGCCTTGCCGCAGGCATAGGGGAAGAAATGACCGTTGAGGTTGGTGGAGCTGTAGGAGGAGATGGCGATCAGCGCGCCGCCGTCCTCCATCACGCGCGCCATATGCTTGAAGAAATAGACCTGCCCGAAATAATTGACCTTGACGCCGTCCAGCAATTGTTCGGGCGTCACCTCGTGCAGGCGCGCCAGCACCGGGAAACCGGCGGAATTCACACCGATGTCGACCCGGCCATATTCGGCCTTGGCGGCATCGCACAGCGCCGCGACGTCCGCCTCCTCGCCCGCGTCGCAACGCACGGCAAGCCCGCCGATGCTGTCGGCGAGGCGCTTGAGCGGTTCATAGCTGCGCGCGCCGACGACAACCTTCGCGCCGGCGGCCGCGAACGCCTCGGCGACCGCCCAGCCCGTGCCGCCCTGCGCCGATGCGCCCAGAACCACCGCGACCTTGCCCTTGAGATCAATCATATTCCCCCTCCTTATTGCCCAGCCGGCAAGCTGTACGAGTCCGACGTCCGGCACCGCAATGTCAACCGGGCGGCCTCATTTCCTCCGATAAATGCACCGCATGTACGAGAAAGCATTTTTCTCGCGCGGGCCGCGCATATGCCTTAGCGGTTCAACGCTGGAACGAACGGGAGCGAGGCGCGTGAACCTAGCGGTGGAACGAGAGAACCGGAGCAAGCTGCGCCGCTGGTGGAGAATCTGGGTGATCGGCGGCGTCGATCACGACGCGGTGCTGCGGCAGATCGCGAAGGATTCCGGCTGGTCGGGACGCTATGCCTTCCTCATCCTCGTTTCGGCCGCGATATCCCTGCTCGGCCTGCTGATGCCATCGGTCGCGGTTCTGATCGGCGCGATGCTGCTGTCGCCGTTGATGATGCCGATCATCGGCATGGGCTTCGGTATCGCCACCCTGGATTTCCAGGAGATACGCCGCACCGCGATCGCGCTGGCGGCGGGCGCGGCGATCGCCATCCTGCTGTCGGTGGTGATGGTCGCGATCTCGCCGGTTCAAACCATCACCAGTGAGATCGCGGGGCGGACACGGCCGACCTTGTTCGACCTGCTGGTTGCGCTGCTGTCGGCCGTCGCCGGCGCCTATGCGCTGATCCGCGGCCACGGCGGCACCGTCGTCGGCGTGGCCATCGCCATCGCGCTGATGCCACCGCTGGCGGTCGTCGGCTTCGGCATCGCCACATGGAACTGGACGGTGTTCGCCGGATCGCTGCTGCTGTTCTTCACCAATGCGATCACCATCGCGCTGACCGCCGCCCTGGTCGCGCGCGCCTATGGCTTTGGCAGCCATCTTTCGCCTCGGCATACCGGCTGGCAATTGGTGCTGTTCGTCGTCGCGCTGGGTGTGCTTGCGGTCCCCTTGGGCGCGGCATTGCGCCAGATCGCCTTCGAGGCGGTCGCCCAGCGCCAGGTGCGCGACAGCGTGCGGGCGCGCTTCCCGACCGAAGCCCGGCTGAGCGAGCTGGATATTGATTATGCGTCCGATCCGATCCGGGTCCGCGCCGTCATGCTGACTCCGCAAACCAATCCGGAAGCCGACAAGGCGCTTGCCGCCGATTTGCGCGTTCGGCTGGCGCGGCCGGTCGACATCCATGTCAATCAACTGCGCATCTCGCTCGATTCCAGTGCGGCCGAGGCGACCCAGATCGCTCGCGCGAACGATGCCGCGCGCGCCCGCGCCGCGACAACCCGCCTGCAAAACGCCATGGCCGACCTGGCCCTGATCGCCGGCAGCGAGCCGTCCAGCGTGTACGCCGATGCGGCTACGCAGAGCCTGAGCACCACCGCCGCCGTCCTGCCCGGCCTTGGTCTGGAGGGCTATCGGGCGCTGGAGCAACGGGCAAACCGCACGCTCCAGGGATGGACCATCACCCTCGCTCCGCCGTCAACCGTCGCCCCGCCGGCGATCGCGATAGAACAGGGCGTCGTCGACGGCGCCGCCCTCGACCTCGCCGGCTGGGCCTCCGCCCGCCTGGGACGCGCGATCGTCGTGCAGGGCGGCAGCGACGCGCAGCGCGCGGCCGTCGCGGACGGCATCGGCGCGCGGGGCGGACAAGCCGAACCGGGCGACGAGCGCGGCCGCCTCCGGCTGGAATGGCTGACAACGACGGTCACGCCCGGGACCGAGGAGGAAGCGCCGCCAGCCGGC
>CAZACH010000182.1:0-5020 GCA_964483275.1 uncultured Sphingomonadaceae bacterium
AAGCGCTGGAAAGCTTCGCCGGCTGCGCCGTGGTCATCAGCCACGACCGCTTCTTTCTCGACCGGCTGGCGACCCACATCCTCGCTTTCGAGGGCGACAGCCATGTCGAATGGTTCGAGGGCAATTTCGAATCCTATGAGGAAGACAAGCGCCGCCGCCTCGGCGACGAGGCCGACCGGCCGACGCGCCTCGCCTACAAGAAGCTGACGCGGTAGCGCGGCGCGGCGTTCGTTAAAGCATCGTCCTCTAAATCCGCGCCGTCGCTCCCACGCCGGTTCGTCCCACGTCCGTCCTTCCCCCCGTCCTTTCCACGTCCGTTCGTCCTGAGCCTGTCGAAGGATGACAGCGCAGGCCTTCCCACTCGCAGGGGTGGAGCGGATTTCGCGGGCTGGCGCAGTCGTCCTTCGACAGGCTCAGGACGAACGGAAGGCGGCGCGGCGGTGCGGCGGCGCTGATTAACGCCCGGCGCCGTGGGCCTTTCCTGCGGGCCGATGCCTCAAACGCTGTATTTGGTGCAGCTCGCGACCGGCTTGCTGGTCGTGTTGGTGATGCCGAAATTGGTGCGTTCGCGCACCACGAAGCCTTTTTCGTATCGGATCACCGGCTCCCCGAAGATCAGGTTGGTGATCAGCGGCCTGTACTGATATTCGATCTCCACGAACATCAGGGCATTGCCGGCAGGTGCGGTGATGCCCGGCGTGAGGCGGGTGCCGTCGGCATCCAGACCGCCGATGGCGGGCAAGGTGCTGCCGGTCTTGCCGGTGTCCGCGACGCCATATTTCGACGTGACGTTGCGCACGCCGGTGCAACGCTGCCAGACGATCCATTGTCCGTTTCCGGCGGCGTTGTTCTGAACCGAACTCAGGATGATGCGGCCGCGCCGGGCGAAATCCAGCCGGGCCGAGCTGTCCTTCGCGCCGAAGAAAATCTCCTGCACCTCGCCCTCGTCCATGGTCGCGCGGCCGCGCGCCGAGACGTCGCTGACCATCCTGGCCATCGCGCTGATCTGCTGGTTGGCGAGCGCGAGGTTCGCGGCTTCGAGACCGGCGAGCGACAGGCCGACGAAGACCGGCAGGCCGAACGCGAACTCGATGAGGACGGTGCCGCCACGATGGGCGGCGAGCCGGCGGGAGAGGCGGGCCAGCGGTCGCGGCAGGAGAGGCATGGCCATGGCCTTAGTTGCACCGCACCGGCGGCGCGGAGTTGGCGCTGGAAGCATAGGGCTCGTTCTGCATGACGGTGGTGGCGGTTATCGTCGCCCGCGTGTTGAAGCCGAAGGCGTTGACGAGCAGGGGGAACAGCGTCGGATATTCCAGCGTCGCCGAATAGCGGATGATGTCGTCGGCATAGCCGGTGCCGGCATAGCCGCTGGTCGAGGCGCTGTCCCAGACGCCGTTGCGGTTCTTGTCCTCATAGCAGTCGCCGACATTATATTCGCCGATCGGATAGGTGTCGGACACGATCGGCTCCGGCTTCGCCACCGCCGAGAAGCTGTCGTAGGAGCGCTTCTCGATCCTGATCTCGGAATCCTTGATCCCGTCCTCGATGCGCATGACATAATCGTCGATCTGGGTGCCGGTGAATTCGCCGGTCGTCGCCATGCGCGCCGCCACCTTCACGGCGCCGTCGAGCTGCGACAGCATCATGAAGCGATAGCCAAGCTCTATGCCCGCCATGATCGTGCCGAACAGCGGCAGGGCGATGATCGCGAACTCCACGGCGGACACGCCGCTGGTGTCGCGCCACAGCCGCCGGAGATTGGGCATCCTCACTGCGCGATCCTCAGCTTGCCGATCGAGCGGCCGATTTCCTTGAACTTGTCGGACAGTTCGTCGCTGTTGTCGGCGTTGAACGAGCGGTCGGACGAGCCGGAGCAGCTTTGCAGGGTCGGCAGGTTGCCGGTCGCGAAGCCCACGGTCCAGATCGTGATGTTGAGTCCGCGCGCGGCATTGCAGGCCATCAGGAAACGCTGGTTGTGCCGGGCGGTCTGGGTGCTGGTGGCCGTCCCGGTGACACGGCGTTGGCGGGTTTCCAGGCCATAGCTGCTGTAGACGGTCAGCGAAGGCTGCATCACGCCATCGGTCATGAAGATGATGTGACGGTTAACCGGCGCGCCGCCATATTCAGTCGGGTTGGGAAACACGCCATCAGGCGAGATCATGCGCGCGCCCCAGATCATGCCAAGGTCGTGATAGGTGTTGCCGACAGGCTGGAGCGTGTTGAGGTAGGTGCTCAGCTTGGCCCGGCTTGACCATGCCTCAAGCAGCCGTGCCTCCGCAGGGCAGGTATCCGCCACTGTCGACTTGGTGTTATTGTTGCTGACGAGCGCCGGGAGCAATGGCGGCCAGCGGCTGGCTGCATTGTTCGGGATCAGGTCTATGTTCAGATCCAGCGCGCCGCTGGGAATGGTATAGTCGGTCGAAGTGGTGATGCTGCTCACCGTTTGCCGTTCTTCGATGCATCCGCCCCACACGGATGTGGAGTTCGACGCGATCTGCGAACTCACATTGACGCTGACTTCCCCCCATTTGTCACATGATTTGCCCTTGTAGGCAGTGCAATTCCAATAGGGCGCCGATGTCCGCAGATAGGTCGAGTTTTCCGCCCGCAGCAGCCGGCCGACATTGACCGAGCTGGAATAGGGCAGGATGCCGATGCGCAGGCGCAGGCCGCGCGCTTCGAGGTTGGTCTGTGCCTCCTGCAACTCATCATAAAGGTCCAGCACCGCGTTGCGCAGGGCGGTCATCATGGGGACGCCCTTGATCGACCCGCCCATGGAGCCGGTCACGTCGAGCACCAGCAGGACGTCCGTGTTGATCCAGTTCTGCTTGGCGACGGAGGTCGCGCTGATCGGGATCGACTGATAGCCGAAGAAGTGCATGATCGTCGTCGGAATGCGCGTCGAGGCCGTGACCTGCACCGAGTTGACGTCGGGCGGGGTCACTTCGCTGGTCCAGTCGCTCTCGCTCGCGCCATAGGCGGTCTTGGGGAAGTTGAAGGCGAGGAACTTGTTCGCGGCGTCGGTCGCTTCGGTCATGCCGGTGCCGATGCGCGAGCGGCGGCCGGCCAGTGCGGCGCTGTCGACGGCGGCTTGCAGGCGGCTCTGCGCCATATAGGCGCGCGAGATGTCGACACCGCCGCCGATTGCCGCCAGCATCGGGATCAGCGCCGCGGCGATCAGCGCGAAGGTGTTGCCGCGCTGGTCGCGCAGCAAGCGCGCGGGAAGCCCGCTGGCGTTGGTCGTCGGCATCTTGCCGCTGTTCAAAAGGCGTCGCATCATGATCGTTCGTCCGCTACGGAATTTCCGTAATTCTGGAATCCCTCTACCCGGCGGGTCGCTAAAGTGAGTTCAATTGAAAGGGTTAATGGCCCGTTGAGGACGATTGGCGGCGCGCCATGACCGACGACCGGCTTTCCCGGATGCTGCTCGAAGCCGATCCCGACCGCTTCCTGGCGGCGGTGCCCAGCCCCGCGCGGCTGCGGCCGGCGCTGACGGCGCTGTTCGCGCTCGACATCACCATGGGCGGAATCGTCGCCGCGACGAAGGAGGTCGGGCTTGGCCAGATCCGGCTGGCGTGGTGGCGGGAGGCGTTGCAGCATCTCGACCGCGCGCCGCCGCCGGGCGAGCCGGTGTTGCAGGCGCTCCACGACCATGTCCTGCCGCTCGGCGTGTCGGGCAGCGCGCTTGCCGGGATGGAGGAGGGCTGGGTCGCCCTGCTGCTCGCCCCGTCGCTCGACGACCGCGCCGCGCTCGGCGAGCATGCGGCGATGCGCGGCGGGCGGCTGTTCACGCTGGCGGCGCAGATACTTGGCGGCGGGACGGATGCCGCGCGCGCCGGGGAGGGCTGGGCGCTGGCCGACCTGTCGCACCGGCTGAGCGACGACGCGGGCAAGGCGGCGGCGCGCGCCATGGCGGCGGAGCGGCTGTCCGGCTGGCGCATACCCGCCGGTGCGGGCGCGGCGCGGGGGCTGTTCGCGCTGGCGGCGATGGCGCGGGACGATGTCTCCAGCGCCGATCGCCCGCGCCGGTTCGGGCCGCGCCGTCAGCTGCACTTCCTGCGCTATCGCCTGATCGGGCGCTGAAGACGGAATAAACGAAGGGGGATTGGATGCTGCGTTGGATTGCGGGAGCGGCCGCCATGCTGTTGATCGTCGGGGGGACAATATTCTGGCAGCGGGACAAGGCCCATGCCGAAGCCGTGACGCCCCCGTCGCCGCCGGTTGCCGCGCCGCCGCCCTCGCTGCTCGAAGTCCCGCCGCCGGCGCCGGCGGCGAGCGAGCGGACCCGCGAGCAGAAGCGCTTCGACCGTTATGACAAGGATCGTGACGAGCGCATCACGCGGGAGGAATATCTCGCCTCCCGCCGCAAGGCTTTCGCCAGGCTCGACACCAATGGCGACGGGCGGCTGAGCTTCGAGGAGTGGGCGATCGCGACGACGACCAAGTTCGCCAAGGCCGATGCGGATGGATCGGGCGCGTTGAGCCGCCCGGAGTTCGCCACCACCGCCGTCAAGCGCAAGCCGCAACCCGCCGCACCTTGCCCGGAGCCGACAGGGGTGGATAGCGATTAGAGCGACGGGCGGTTGAACAGGCTCCGGTAAATACGCCCGTTCGTCCTGAGCCTGTCGAAGGACGACAGCGCAGGCCTTCCCACCCGCAAGGGCGCGGCGCGGTCCCGTAAGTCCGCACTGTCGTTCTTCGACAGGCTCAGGGCGAACGGAGTTGGGAGGGGTAGGAGCGGTTTATCGCACCATGCTCTGGATGAGGCGGCACCCCGCGCCGCCCGGCCACCCATTCGAGGCTACCGCTGAGAGGTGTTTAACTGTCGGTAATTCTTACATTTTGTTCGAACGATAAAATTGGAATATTTCAATTTCATATGCATATTAAACGGTTACACATGTGGCATGAAATTTGCTTTTCGTGTTCGCCGCTTATTAACGAATATGGAGCGGGACATGAATGTTTCTACTTTATTTCGCACCACGCTAGCGGCCAGTGCGTTTTTGTTCTCCACATC
>CAZACH010000183.1:0-5016 GCA_964483275.1 uncultured Sphingomonadaceae bacterium
GTTCAGCCGGGATAGGCACCGTCGCGGCCGGCGTCGCCAAGGCGCATGCCGACGTCATCCTGATCGCCGGCCATGTCGGCGGCACCGGCGCCAGCCCGCACACCTCGATCAAGTTCGCGGGCACGCCGTGGGAAATGGGCCTCAGCGAGGTCAACCAGGTGCTGACCCTGAACGGCCTGCGCCATCGCGTGCGGCTGCGCACCGACGGCGGCCTCAAGACCGGCCGCGACATCGTCATCGCGGCGATCCTGGGGGCGGAGGAGTTCGGCATCGGCACGCTCAGCCTCGTCGCCATGGGCTGCATCATGGTGCGCCAGTGCCACAGCAACACCTGCCCGGTCGGCGTCTGCACGCAGGACGAGAAGCTGCGCGAGAAGTTCGTCGGCACGCCGGAGAAGGTCATCAACCTGATGACCTTCATCGCCGAGGAGGTGCGCGACATCCTGGTCAAGCTCGGCTATCGCAGCCTCGACGAGATTGTCGGCCGCACCGAGCTGCTGCGTCAGGTGAATCGCGGCGCCGAGCATCTCGACGACCTCGATCTCAACCCGATTCTCGCCAAGGTCGATGCGCCGGACCATCAGCGCCGGTCGACGCCGGGCCAGTTCCGCAACGAGGTGCCGGACAGCCTCGACGCCCAGATGATCCGCGACGCGCAGCCGGTGTTCGAGCGCGGCGAGAAGATGCAGCTGACCTACACGGTGCGCAACACCCACCGCGCGGTCGGCACCCGCTTCTCGGCCGAGATCACGCGGCGCTTCGGCATGTCGAATCTGACGCCGGGGCACGTCCATGTCCGCCTGCGCGGCTCCGCCGGCCAGTCGCTGGGGGCGTTCGGCGTGCAGGGCCTGCTGCTCGAGGTGTTCGGCGACGCCAACGATTATGTCGGCAAGGGGCTGTCGGGCGCGACCATCGTCATCCGGCCGATGGTGTCCTCGCCGCTCGACAGCAAGGACAACACGATCATCGGCAACACCGTCCTTTATGGCGCGACCGCGGGCAAGCTGTTCGCCGCCGGTCAGGCCGGCGAGCGCTTCGCGGTGCGCAATTCGGGCGCCGAGGTCGTCGTGGAAGGCTGCGGCGCCAATGGCTGCGAATATATGACGGGCGGCACCGCGGTGATCCTGGGCCGCGTCGGCGACAATTTCGCCGCCGGCATGACCGGCGGCATGGCCTTCGTCTATGATGAGGACGGTAGTTTCGAACGCCGCGTGAACCCCGAAAGCGTGGTCTGGCAGCGCGTCCAGTCGCCCTATTGGGAGGCCCGGCTGAAATCGCTGGTCGCGACGCACGCGGTCAGCACGGACAGCCCGTGGTCGAACGGCATATTGGAGGAGTGGGAGCGCAAGCTCGGCCATTTCTGGCAGGTCTGCCCGAAGGAGATGCTCTCCCGCCTGTCGCATCCGCTGGTCGCGGACGAGGCCATGGTCGCGGCCGAATAGGTCGGGCCGCCGCCGTCGCGCGCGGGTTTGTCCCGGCGCGGCGGTGGCGGAGCCTGGCAAATCCGCTTGCCCTGCCATATCCCGCTTCTAAGCGGTGGCGTTCCGCATTAGGGGTGGAAGACTATGTGGCAGGTTCACCAATTTCCTCTCTGTCCCTTTTCCCGAAAGATCCGCCTCGCCCTCAACGAGAAGGGCGTGGCCTATGATCTGGTCCGCGAAAATCCGTGGGAGCAGCGCGACGCATTCATCGACATGAATCCGTCCGGCCAGACGCCGACGATGGTCAACGCCCAGAGCGGCGCGGTGCTGGCCGATTCGGTGGCGATCACCGAATATTTCGAGGAGACCGTCGACAAGATGCCGCTGCTGGGCGGCACCGCCATGGAACGCGCCGAAACGCGGCGGCTGGTCTCGTGGTTCGACCATAAATTCTGGCAGGAAGTGACCTTGCCGCTGCTCACCGAGCGCATGTTCAAGCGGCTGGTGCATCGCGCCAGCCCGGATGCCACGCAATTGCGCGAGGCGATCAAGGCGGCGAACCTGCACCTCGATTATATCGACTATCTGCTCGACCATCGCCGCTGGCTCGGCGGGCCGACCTATGGGCTGGCGGACATGGCGGCGGCGGCGCAGATTTCGGTGTCCGACTATCTCGGCGGCATCGACTGGCGCGGCCATGCCCAGTCCAAGCAATGGTATTCGGCGCTGAAATCGCGCCCCGCCTTCCGCCCGCTCCTCGCCGAGCGCATGGAAGTGATCGCGCCGCCGACCCACTACGACAAGCTGGATTTCTAGCGGCGCGGGTCAAATATGCTCCGTTCGTCCTGAGCCTGTCGAAGGACGACTGCGCAGGCCTTCCCACGCGCACGGCCCGGAGCAAGGCCGCAAGCTGGTGCAGTCGCCCTTCGACAGGCTCAGGACGAACGGAGGTGGGGAGGCCGTGCGAGGCGTGCGGATGTAACGGGGCCTCTACGCCTTCTTTCGCGCCGGCCCCGATTTCAACACTCCCCGGCGGAACAGGCGGCTGGCGGCGGCGATGGTGATCGCCACCCACAGAGCCTGCCAGCCAAGGCCGATGAGGTGCGGCCACCAGTCGGCGCTCTGGCTGGCGCGGGCGATCATCGCGAGCGGCGAGCTATAGGGGAAGATGGCGGCGGCGATCGCCAGCGGGCTGTCGATGTCGCGCACCGCGCTTGATGCGAAGGCATAGAGCAGCAGCTGCGCGAAGGTGACGGGCAGCGACAGCGTCTGCACCTGCCGCACGCTCGCCGCCTGCGCGCCGACCCCGAGCAGCAGGGCGCCGACCAGCAGATAGTTCATCGCGAAATAAAGGAAGCCCAGAATGGCGAACAGCGGCCATCCCACCGCCGGCGGCTGGGGCAGGGCCTGTGGCGCGAGGGTCAGCAGCGCGGCCAGCGCGGTGCCGCCCCAGACGGCGAGGCCGATCAGCGAGGACGCCAGCATCGCGAACAGCTTGCCGGTGAAGATCGCCGGGACGGGCGCGGCGGCGACCAGAATCTCGATGACCTTGTTGCCCTTCTCCTCGACGAAGTTGGACAGCAGCATGCCCGCCAGCATCAGCGTGGCGACGAACAGGCAGGTGACGGCGATCTGCGCGAAGGCGCTGCGGTCGGCGGGCCGTTCCGCCGCGCCGGGTTTCGCCGCAACCCGCAGATCTGGCTCGGCGGCGCGCGTCCCGGCCGCCGCCAGCGCCTTTTCGGCGGCCGACTGGTGGAGCAGCAACAGGATATAGGGCCGCGCGCGTTCGATGCTTGGCGGCGCGCCGCTGAGCGTGGGGACGGCCGGTGCGAGATCGAGCGTCGTGACGGCCGCGATGCCCTTGACGTCCCGGGCGCGCAGCAGCCGGATCGAGACGGGGCGCATGGCCTCGGCATTGCGGCCGTCGAGCGCGAGCAGGCGCGTCACGGCGGCGTCCGGCCCCGTCACCGCGACGATCGTCAGCCCCCCATCGGGACGGATGCCACCCCCGCCGATGGCGCCGAAGACAAGGCCGAACATCAGGGGGAACAGGGGCGCGATCAGAAAGAGGAGGAAGGTGCGCGACATCACCGTCGCGGTGAAGTCGCGGCGGGCGATCGCCAGCGTGGCGTGCAGCACCGGCCTCACGCCATCGGCTCCGCTGCGTCGGTGGCGGCTTCGGCGCCGACGATCTCGACGAAGGCGTCGTGCAGGCTCGGCCGTTCGATCGACAGGCTCTCAATGCCCGCGCCGCCGGCGATCAGCGCGGCGAGTAGCGGCTCGATGCCCTCGCCCGGCATGGGGAAGCGCCAGTTGCCGCCGTCCCAGCGGGCATGGGCGGGCAGGGCGGCGCGCCACGGCCCGTCGGACTGGCGCGTCACCAGATGGACCTGCGGCGTCAGCGACGCGCGCGCCGCCTCGACGGTGCCGGAAAAGCGCACCTTGCCGCCGGCGATGATGCTGATCGTCTCGCACAGCCGCTCGGCATGGGCCATGACATGGGTGGAAAACAGGATGGTCGCGCCCCGGTCCCGCTCGGCGCGGATCATCGCTTCCAGCTGTTGCTGGTTGAGCGGATCGAGGCCGGAGAAAGGCTCGTCGAGCACGATCAGGCGCGGCTGGTGGACGATGGTGCCGAGCAGCTGGACCTTCTGCGCCATGCCCTTCGACAGGGCGCGGATCGGCTTGCGGGCGGCATGGCCGAGGCCGGCCGATTCGAGCAGCGCGTCGGCCCGGCGGCGGCCCTCGGCCAGCGGCAGGCCGCGCAGCGCGCCGAGGAAGGTCACGGTTTCACGCGCCGTCATCGCCGGGTAAAGGCCGCGCTCCTCCGGCAGATAGCCGACCTCCCGCGCCGCCTCGACCGGCGATGCGTGTCCGAGCAGGCTGCGGCGGCCGCCGTCGGGATCGAGGATGCCGAGCAGCACGCGCAGCGTCGTCGTCTTGCCCGCGCCATTGGGACCGAGCACGCCGTGGATGGCGCCCATCGGCACGGCGAGCGAAATGCCGTCGATGACCGGCGTGTCGCCGAAATATTTGACCAGATCCTCGGCCTCGACCGCCAGCACTTGCACCCCGATCTTTCCACTGCCGCGCCAGATGATTAGGTCAGTGCCGTGGAAGACGGCAACAACGCGTTAACGGCGGCCCTGAAAGCCGAGGCCGCGCGGCTGGGCTTCGTCGCCTGCGGCATCGCGTCCGCCGACGCCGCGCCCCGGACCGCGGCGCGCCTGCGCGCGTGGCTGGACGCCGGCTGCCATGGCGACATGCTGTGGATGGCGGAGACGGCGGAACGGCGCGGCAGCCCGCGCGGCCTGTGGCCGGAGGTGCGCTCCGTGATCTCGCTGGGCATGAGCTATGCGCCGGCCGATGACCCCCTGCGCCATGAGGCCGAGCCGGCGCTCGGCCGCATCTCGGTCTATGCGCAGGGGCAGGATTATCACGATGTCGTCAAGAAGCGGCTGAAGGCGCTGGCGCGCTGGCTGGTCGGGGAGGCGCCGCCGGGCGTCGCGGTCAAGGTGTTCGTCGACACGGCGCCGGTGATGGAAAAGCCGTTGGCGGAGGCGGCGGGCCTCGGCTGGCAGGGCAAGCACAGCAA
>CAZACH010000184.1:0-1997 GCA_964483275.1 uncultured Sphingomonadaceae bacterium
GGCGATCGAGGCGTCGGCGAAGGACGGCAAGCGCACCAGTCCCGCTTCTTTCTAGCGTTTTTCCGGTTTGGACGGCGCCAGCCCGCTCCCCCACCCGGTCACCCAACGGCTATATTCTATGGGTGGCCGGGTGGGGGAGCGGGCTGGCGCCGCTTCCGCTTGAAGCGGACAAACTCTAGTTAGCTAGCGTACGGGATATTGCGTTCTCGTCACGCCGCACTAAGGAATGGTCGGCGTGACTCGATGAGGAGGATTGGATGAGCTTGCTGAACGGCCGTGTGGCCATTGTTACCGGATCGGGCCGCGGCGTGGGCCGCGCCTATGCATTGATGCTTGCCAAGCATGGCGCCAAGGTTCTGGTGAACGACCTCGGCTCCTCGGCGGCGGGCGAGGGCGCCGACCAGACGCCGGCGCAGGAAGTCGTTGAAACCATCAAGGCGGCGGGCGGTGAAGCCGCCGTCAACACCTCGGACGTCGCGGACTGGAACGGCGCGAAGGAAATGGTGCAGCAGGCCGTCGACACCTTCGGCGGGCTGGACATCCTGATCAACAACGCCGGCATCCTGCGCGACCGCATGCTCGTCAACATGACCGAGGAAGAGTGGGACATGGTGATCCGCGTCCACCTCAAGGGCACCTTCGCCCCGACCCACCATGCCGCCAACTACTGGCGCGCGAAGTCGAAGGCCGGCGAGGCGGTGGATGCGCGCATCATCAACACGACGTCGCACTCGGCGCTGTTCGCCAATATCGGCCAGGCCAACTATGCGGCGGCCAAGGGCGGCATCGCCACCTTCACCCAGCTCGCCGCGCGCGAGCTGAAGCGCATCGGCGTGACGGTCAACGCGATCGCCCCGCGCGCCAACACCCGCATGACCGAGGGCCTGCGCGAATATACCGAGGAGCAGATCGAGCGGCGCAATCCGGAATGGATCGCGGCCCTCGTGACCTGGCTGGCCAGCCCCGAGTCGAAGGACATCAGCGGCCGCATCTTCGAAGCCTGGGGCTACGGCTATTCGGTGATCGAGAGCTGGCAGCATGGTCCGCAGACCGAGCCGACCCGCGATCCGACCGAACTGGGTCCGAAGATCCACGAAATCGTGAAATATGCCCGCGCCAATGCGGGTATCGACCGCAACACCTGGCTCAACCCGTAAGGCTATGGCGATGGCCGCAGCGCCCCGTGGGCGGCGCGGCCATCGCGCCTTGCCGGATCGGCGATGACGGCGGCATCTGAACCAGACCGTTGCAATCATCGACGAGCGGGATAGTAGGGCTGTATACCAAGGCACCCGGCGCCATTGTGGGTCCGGCCGGGGGCGGTGAATCGGAGGAACGGCATGGCGGTTGAGATTTTGTTGCCGAAGCTCGGCTTTTCGATGAACGAAGGCACGCTCGCGGAGTGGCTCATTGCCGATGGCGGCCAAGTCACCGAAGGCCAGCCGCTGTTCGCGCTGGAAAGCGACAAGTCGACCCAGGAAGTCGACGCGCCCGCCTCGGGCACGCTGCGCATCATCAAGCAGCCCGGCGAAACCTATGACGTCGGCACCGTGCTGGGCGAGATCGTCTGACCATGGCGGACGTGCCCACGCTGCTTGCGTCGCTGGCGCCGATACCGGACATCGACCATGCTGAGTTCGGCGAGGTCGAGGTTCATAAGGTCCCGCGCATCCAGGCGTTCACCGGCACGTTCCTGGGGCGGAACTGGGTGACGATCCCGCATGTCACCCATCATGACGAGGTCGACGTCACCGAAACCGAATCGCGGCGCAAGGCATGGAATGCCGCGCACCCCGAAGCGAAGGTGACGCCGGTCATCCTGCTCGCCAAGGCGATGGCGGACGTGCTGGCGGCGATGCCGCAGTTCAACACGTCGCTGACGGCTGACACCAAGTCGATCGTGCGGAAGAAATATTTCAACATCGGCATCGCCGTCGATACGCCGAACGGCCTGCTCGTCCCGGTGATCCGCGATGTCGACAAGAAGGGCCTGACCG
>CAZACH010000184.1:2097-4968 GCA_964483275.1 uncultured Sphingomonadaceae bacterium
CCGAACGGCCTGCTCGTCCCGGTGATCCGCGATGTCGACAAGAAGGGCCTGACCGAACTCGCCGGCGAGATCGCGGCGATCGCCGAGAAGGCGCGGACCAAGGGCCTGTCGATGGCCGAGATGTCGGGAAGCTCGATGTGCATCACCTCGCTGGGGCACATCGGCGGCACGGCGTTCACGCCGATCATCAATGCGCCGGACGTCGCCATCCTGGGCGCGACGGCGATCCAGCTGCGCCCCGCGCCGGGTGAAGACGGCGCCGTGGTCTGGAAGCAGATGCTGCCATTGTCGCTCAGCTATGACCACCGCGTCATCAACGGCGCGGATGCGGCCCGGTTCGTCAAGGCAATGGGTGAAAAGCTGGCCGATCCGGCGCTTTTTGCATAAAGAAAAATGGTCGGCGGTTGCGGGATCGTGGCCGGTCCGATTGCGTGCAACAATGCTGACCGAGGGTAGAGAGAATGGCGGCTTCTGAACCGGGACTGGCGCGTCGGGATGGCGGACCGCTGGATTTGACGGACATGCGGCTGCTGTCCGACTATCCCTCCATCCATGCCGCGCTGACGCCGGACAAGCCGGCCCTGATCTTCGGCGACCATAGCTGGACCTATGCCGAGCTGGACCGTGCCTGCGACCAGATCGTCACCATGTTCCGCGATGCCGGGCTGGGCAAGGGCGACCGCCTCTCCTACATCGGCCGCAACAACGACCTGTTCTTCATCGTCCTGATCGGCGCGATCCGGGCCGAACTGGTGCTGGTGCCGGTCAATTGGCGCAATACCGCCGCCGAGACGCGCTATGTGCTGGAAGACAGCGGAACGAAGCTGGTCATCGCCGATACGGATTTCGCGCCGCTGGTGGAGGAAGCGTCGGGCGGCAGGCTGCCGACGATCCTCGCGGACGGGGACGGCCCCGACGGGCTGCGCGCCCGCATCCTCGCCAGCGCCCCCGCGCCCCGCGCGACGCTGGACCCCGGCATCCCCTGCCTCCAGCTTTACACCAGCGGGACGACCGGACGCCCCAAGGGGGTTCTGACCTCCCAGCGCGCCTATTCGATTCAGCGGCATATCGAGTTCATCTCGCCGCATTTCACCGACTGGGGCGATGACGAGGTGCTGCTGTCGCCGCTGCCGAGCTTTCATATCGGCGGCATGTCGTGGGTCGGCACCGGCCTGATCCGGGGCGCCACCGCCGTCGTCACGCCAGATACCGCGCCGTCGATCCTGCTCGACCTGTGCCTCGCCCATAATATCACGCGGACCTTCATCGTCCCGACGCTGGTGCGCGGCCTGATCAACGAAATGGATGCGCGCGGCGTCAAGGTGCCGAGCCTGCGCGGCATCCATTACGGCGCGGCGTCGATGGACCCGGCGCTGCTCGACCGCTCGGTCGACCGGATCGGCTGCCGCTTCCTGCAATATTACGGCATGACCGAGATTTCGGGGACGATGACCATCCTCGGCCCGTCGGAGCATGACAGCAGTCGTCCCAATCTGCTGCGCTCGGTCGGCCGGCCGCTGCCCGGCCACGTCATCGAGATCCGCGATACCGAGGGCAAGACGGCGCGCATCGGCGAGGCCGGCGAGATCTGGGTCAAAGGCCCGACCCTGCTGATCGAATATTGGAACAAGCCCGAAGCGACCGCCGAGGCGATGATCGACGGCTGGTATCGCACCGGCGACGGCGGCCGCCTCGACGAGGAGGGCTATCTGTACCTGACCGACCGGATCAAGGACATGATCGTGTCGGGCGGCGAGAATGTCTATCCCGCCGAGGTCGAGGCGGTGCTGCGCGACCACCCCGCGATTCTCGATTGCGCGGTGTTCGGCCTGCCCCACCCGAAATGGGGGGAGGGGGTCACGGCGGCGCTCGAACTGCGGCCGGGCCAGGATGTCGATCCCGACGAGGTCATCAGCTTCGCGCGGCGCTCGCTCGCGGCCTACAAGATTCCGCGGCGGATCGAGGTCGGGGTGACGTTGCCGCGCACGGCGTCGGGCAAGGTTCAGCGGGGGCTGCTGCGCAAGTCCTTCCTTGAAAAGGAAGAGCCCTCCGCCTGATCGTTCAAACGGGCGCGGTCGTCGCGTCCGACATAGAGGAGCAGGATATGGGCAGGTTGGACGGCAAGGTGGCGATTGTCACGGGTGGCGCGCGCGGTCTCGGCGGCGCCGCCTCGGAGGTGCTCGCCGCTGAAGGCGCGGCCGTGCTGATCACCGACGTGCTGGACGAGGAAGGCGCGGCGCTGGCCCAAAAGCTCCGCGACGGCGGCGCCCGGGCGGATTATGTCCATCTCGACGTGCGCGACGCCGATCAGTGGGCGTCGGCGGTCGAGCGCGCCGAAACCCTGTGGGGCCGGGTCGACTGCCTGGTCAACAATGCCGGGATCAACTTCCCGATCGACATCGAGGAGGGCACCGCCGACCAGTTCCGCGCGATCCTCGAGGTCAATCTGATCGGCGCGTTCACCGGCACCAAGGCGGTGCTGCCGGCGATGCGCCGGAGCGGTGGCGGGTCGATCATCAACGTCGCGTCCAATTCGACCGCGATGGTGCTGCCGACGACATCCCTCTATGGCGCCAGCAAGGCGGCGATCGCCAATCTGGCCAAGACGACGGCGGTTCACTGCGCGCTGCGCGGCGACAATATCCGCGTCAATTCGATCCATCCCGGCCCGCACGAGACCGAGATGCTGTCCAACCCGCAGGTGAAAGCGATGCCGCAGGTCCGCGCGCTGATCGACGCGGTGCCGATGGGCCGCATGGGCCGGCCCGAGGAGTTCGGCAAGCTGGTCGCCTTCCTCGCCTCCGACGATTCCAGCTACATCACGGCGAGCGAGATGTTCGTGGACGGCGGGCTGACGTCCGTGTCCTTCGC
>CAZACH010000185.1:0-4967 GCA_964483275.1 uncultured Sphingomonadaceae bacterium
ACTGGCAGCAGCCGAACGGCGTGTCGGCACTCGCCGCCGCCGATGCCGTGGGTGGCGCGGACAGCCTGCTGGTGATGGCCGATCACCTCGTTGATCCGGCGCTTTACCGGCGTGTCGCGGAGCATGGCGCGGGGACGGGGCTATGCCTCGCGATCGACCGCCGGCTCGACCATCCCTGGGTCGATCCCGACGACGTCACGCGGGTGCGGACCGCTGGTCGTCGGATCGTCGCCATCGGCAAGCATATGGCGGATCATGACGCACATGACACGGGCGTCTTCGCGGTCGGCCCCGCGCTGTTCGACGCGCTGCGCGGCCTGGCGCAGCCGTCATTGAGCGAGGCCGTGGCCGCGCTGGCGGCTGAGGGCAGGGCGGAAGCGCTCGATATCGGCGATCTCGGCTGGCTGGACGTCGACGATCGGCGTGCGCTGGCGATCGCGGAAAACTGGTTGCGCGATGGACCCTTCGGCGCGGCCGGGCTAGTCAGCGCGACGAACGAGTAGGAGTTGGGGATGCGTCTGATCGCTCTAACCATGTCGGTCCTGGGCGCGGTCGGCGCGCTGGCGGGCAGCGCGATGGCTTCGCCATGGGCGGAAGTCGGCGATCGTCAGCTTCGCGAGGATGTCGAGCGGCTGAAGGCGGCGCGCGTCATTACCGGCCCGGTCAATGCCTGGCCGCTGCCGTGGGCGACGATGAGCGAGGTCAATGCAGCCGCCGACGATTCGGCGCTGGCGCCCCAGTTGAGGGCCGCCGCCCGGCGTCTCGTCGCGCATCTCGATCTGGCCGAACAGCGCCAGAGCTATGAAATCCGCACCGGCTTCACCAACCGCCCGGCGCTGATCCGCGACTTCGGCACGGTGGCGCGGGAGGAGGCCGACCTTTCCTTCCGCACCCAAAGGCAGGCGGGGCCGTTGTTCGTCAGCCTCGGCGCGGGCTATCGCTCGGGCCAGCGCGGCAGGGACTGGCATCTGGAGCCGAGCTATCTTGCCCTCAAGCTCGGCAACTGGTCGCTTTATGGCGGCTATGTCGAACATTGGTGGGGTCCGGGCAATGACAGCGCCCTGCTGTTCTCCAACGCCACCCGCGCCTTTCCCAAGGTCGGCTTCAAGCGGCTCGAAGCGCATCCGATTGATTTTCCGGTGCTGCGCTGGCTGGGACCGTGGCGGCTTGACGCCTTCATCGGCACGCTCAACGAAAAGCGCAGCGACTACGACAATCCCAAGGTGATCGGCCTCCGCTTCAATTTCGAGCCGACGCCGGGGCTTGAGATCGGCCTCAACCGCGCCCTGCAACTTTGCGGCAAGGACCGGCCCTGCGGCCTCAAGACGATCGGCAAGGCGCTGACGGGCTTCGGCAATGCCGACAATACCGGCACCGTCGACGAGCCGGGCAACCAGCTTGCCGGTGTCGACATCAGCTATATCTCGCGCATCGGGCCGGTGACGGCGCGCTTCTATGGCGAGATGGAGGCCGAGGACGAGGATAATCTGATCGTCGACAAGTTCGCGCGGATGGCGGGGATGAAGCTGTCCGGCCCGCTCAACGACAGCGGATCGAGCTGGGAAGCCGGCATCGAATATACCGACACGCTGGCCTGGGAACTGACGACCGGCGACCGCTTCGCCGGGACGATGTACAACAACTTCATCTACACCAGCGGCTTCACCTATCGCGGCCGTCCCATCGCCGCCTCCATCGACGGCGATTCAAAGCTGATCGGCCTGTCCGGCGCGATCACCGACACCGCCAACCGCCGCTGGTACGGCAGCCTGCGTCACGCCAACATCAACCGCACCTATGTCTCGCGGCAGAGAATCTCGCGCACGCCGGAGAAGATCGACATCGCAACCGGCGGGGTCGAATGGCCGACCGAATTCGGCGACCTGAAGCTGGAGGCGCGGTTCATGACCAACGCGCCCAACACGCTGGGCCGCTCCCCGAACAAGGCGGAGATCGAATTCGGCTGGCGCAGCCGCTTCTAGACCTGCGTCGATTACGAAGCGTAATTAGCGCTGCCTTAACCTCATATCACTATCCACCCTGCCTATGCGGACGGTGCGATGGCAGACGGCGTGACGACAGAATCGACGATCGAACCCGTGGCGGAGGCGATGGCCCATGCCCGCTTGGCCGCCGCGCGCCTTGCGCACCAGACGACGGACCTCTTTCTGCCGCCCGATTCGCGCCTGTCCGACCGCCAGCGCTCGCTGTGGATGAACCTGCTGCTCGGGCTGCTCGATTCGCTTGAGGTCTCGCTTCGGCAGGGGATGATCGAAGCCTCGCGCGAAGTGCCGGGGCACCATGCCGAACAGCGCCATGTGATCGGCGAATTTCCACGCTTCGCCGCCCGGCACGTCCATGATGACGGGCCGACGCTGCGCGATCCCCAGCTCGTCGAGATGATCCGCCGCCGGGCCGAGGAGCATCGCATGGCCCTGAAGCTCGGCTCGCGCAATGGCGCGGACCCGGCCGACGACATCGTCATCCGCCTTATCCGCAGCAGCGATCCCGAGATTTCGCGCCTGACCATGGCGATGCTGGTGGCGGAAAGCCGTCGCCTCGACCGCTTCCGCGAGCCGATGCTGCATGTCGCCGATCTGCCCGCCGATATTGCCGAGGAGATGGTCTGGTGGACCGCCGCGGCTTTGCGCACCCATCTCCACGCGCAGATCGAGAATGTCGATGCGCTGCTCGTTCCGGCGGCGCGGCGGCTGATTTCCGAGCGTGACGACATGCAGAACGACGAAGCGGACGCCCTCGCGGTCGTGCTTCGCCTGGGGGAGAATGAGGAGCTTGACGACCAGTTCCTGATCGACGCCCTGTGCAGCGGCCGCATCGGCCTGTTCGTCTCGGGGCTGGCGGTGCGCGGCGGCGTCACCCGTGGCCTGGTCTGGATGCTGCTGGAATCGCCATCCGCCGGGTTCGCGCGCTATCTCAAGGCGGTGGGGATCGCGCGGGAGGCGGCGGTTCGCCTGCTGGTCGAGATCGCGTCGCTGGCCGATGAGGTCGTCGGGCGAAGCGCACCGGACTCGATCGGCACCGCGATCGGCCATTATGACGAGTTGGAGCCGTCCGAGGGTCGTCGCATGCTTGATTACTGGCGTACCGATTCCGCGCTGCGCAAAGCCGTCGAGGGGCCGCCATGGTCGTGACCGAGCGGCTACACGCGCTGCTGGACGAACGGGGGGAGATCATCACCGCCGACCCCCTGCTGATGGAACTCAATCGCCGCGCGGGGGGAGACGGCCGGCTCTTGAACCTTGCCGGACTTGCGCCGCTGGCACGGCAGGTCGCGCGGCTCGGCGTGCCGTTGGCGCGGTTGCAGACGCTGTCGATCAACGACAATGTAGCGCGGTTCTGGGCGCGGCTGACTCCGGTGGCGACCGGCGTGGAACTGCTGTTCACCCCCTATGACGGCGATCCGCCCGACATCGAGCCGGCGCGTTTCGATCCGATGCGCGAGGCCGATTTCGAGCGGAGCGGCGTCGATTTTATCTGGGAGGTCGATGCCGCGCTGCATATCACCGCGCTGTCGGAAACGGCGCTGGGCGTGTTCGAGCGGCATCCGCAGGAACTGGTGGGGCAACCGATCACCCGGCTTTTCGCCTTTGCCGAGGTGGACGGCGCGGTGCCGATCGTGCGCTCGGTTCTCGAAGGTCGGCCGCTTGATTATCAACTGGCGGAACTGCTGGCGCCGTCGACCGGACGGCGCTTTGTCCTCATGGGCGATCTGCTGCGTGACGAGAATGGCGGCATTGCAGGGCTGCGCGGTACAGCGGTCGGCGCGGGGCGCGCGGCGGTTGGGGAGGCATCTAGACCTTCCGCGAGCGCACCCGAGACCCCGACACCGCCCCGTCCGCCCGGCATAGCCGCGGCGCTGTCCCGTCCCATCGCGCAGATCGTCGAGACCGCGGAGGCGTTCGAGGAGCAGCGCTTCGGGCCGCTACGGGATGTTTATGCCGGCTATGCGTCGGACATCGCGGAAGCCGGACGCATGCTGCGCGCGCTGGTCAACGATATGAGCGAGGCCGAGACGATCGAGTCCGGCGCATTGCGGCTCGAACTCCAGCCGGTCGATCTTGCCGAGACCGTCGCGCGGACGCGGAGCCTGCTGCTGTTCCGTGCGGAACGCCGGCGGCTGGAGCTGGTGATACCGCCTGACGCGCGGTTCGGCGTGGCACGCGCCGATCCCCGCTATGTCTTGCAGATCCTGGTCAATCTTGTCGGCAACGCCACCAAATTCTCGCCGGAGGGGGGAGCGGTGCGTATCCTGCCGGTCGACCTCGCCGGTCATGTCGGCATTGCCGTTGAGGATGACGGCCCCGGCCTGCCACCGGAACATCGCGAGCGTGTGTTCGAAAAGTTCGAGCGGCTGGACGCCAGCGGGGAGGGCGTGGGCCTCGGCCTTTATATCGCCCGCAGCCTTGCCCGGGCGATGGGCGGCACCCTGATCGCCGGCGAAGCGCCGTCGGATGGCGCCCGCTTCGTGCTGACCCTGCCGGCCGCTGGGCCGGCCGCTGGCTGAATTGGCCGGCGGCGACCTCCGGGAGAGATCGCCGCCATTGCATCATCGTTTATCCGCGCTTGTCGAAACCGACATAGTCGCGCTTGGTCGGGCCGACATAGAGCTGGCGCGGACGACCGATCTTCTGCTCGGGATCGGAAATCATCTCGTTCCACTGGGCGACCCAGCCGACGGTGCGCGCCAGGGCGAAAAGCACCGTGAACATGGTGGTCGGGAAGCCGATGGCCGACAGGATGACGCCCGAATAGAAGTCGACGTTCGGGTAGAGCTTCTTCTCGACGAAATAATCGTCCTTGAGGGCGATCTGCTCCAGCTCGCGCGCGACGTCGAGGATCGGATCGTTGACGCCCAGCTTGTCCAGAACCTCGGCGGCGGTCTTTTGCAGCACCTTGGCGCGCGGATCGTAGTTCTTGTAGACGCGGTGGCCGAAGCCCATCAGGCG
>CAZACH010000186.1:0-4947 GCA_964483275.1 uncultured Sphingomonadaceae bacterium
CAGGATGCGCTCCTGAATGCCTTCGAGATTCTGCGGCGAACGGTCGGCGGTGATGACCAGGCTTTTGCCGGCGCTCATCACCTCGTTCATCGTGTGGAAGAATTCCTCCTGGGTCGATTCCTTGCCGGCGATGAACTGGACGTCGTCGATCATCAGCAGGTCGACCGAGCGCAGCCGCTGCTTGAAGCTGATCGTGTCCTTGCCGCGCAGCGCCTCCAGGAAATCGACCATGAAGCGTTCGGCCGACATATAGGCGACCTTGGCGCCGGGCTGGCGGGCGCGGACTTCCTGCCCGATGGCGTGCATCAGGTGGGTCTTGCCGAGGCCGGTCGGGCCGTGGAGGAACAGCGGGTTGAAGCCGACGCGGCCGCCTTCCGCCACCGCGCGGGCGGCGTTGTAGGCCAGCTCATTGGCCTTGCCGACGACATAGCTGTCGAAGCTGTAGCGCGAATCGAAGGCGAAACCTTCCAGCGCGGCCGGCTCGGCGGCGGGGGCGGCGACCTCGGCCACGGCCGGGCGGCCGAGCGCCGGGCGGATTATCAGGTGGACCTGCGGCTGCGCGGGGCAGGCGGCGGCCCAGTGCTGGCGGATGCGTTCGAGGAAATTGTTGCGGATCCAGTCGGCCATGAACTGGCTGGGCGCGGCCAGCGTCAGGCCGGGCTGGCCCGACGCAACCGCTTCGAGCGGCTTCAGCCAGCTGTCATAGGTGCGGTCGCCAAGGTCGTGGCGCAGCCGGTCGGCGAGTTGCGGCCAGAGCCGGACCGAGGGCGATGACGATTCCGAGTCCGTTATCGGCAATCGGACATCCTCAACCCGCATCCAGACCTCCACCTTGCCCTGAAGCATAGTTTTCCCACCACCGAACCCGAAGGACCGCTGCCAATCGATTTCAGGAGGTGAATTGCCCCCGATGACGCCCGCTCAAGAGAAGGGCGCCTATCCGTTTTCGCTGTTCAAACGATGCCGATGCGTCCGTTTCGACGCGCCGACCGCCTCTTTCTAGGCAGTCGCGATGAGGGCTAGCAAGCGATTCGCAGTGTCACGGCAGTGAAATAAATCGGTTGACACGCAAAGCTGCGTGAAAGTGGCGTGACAGGCCAAAATCGTTGTTTTTCAGGGATATTGAGGGGGCCGCATCGCTCGAATCGTGGCGATCCGCGCGTTTGCGGCCCGGCAGGGTCAGGCGAGGCCAGCGACCCGCTTGGACAGGCGCGAGATCTTCCGCGCGACCGTGTTCTTGTGGAGGATGCCCTTGGACACGCCACGCATCATTTCGGGCTGGGCCGCCTTCAGCGCCGCCGCCGCTTCGTCGCGGTTGCCGGCCGACAGCGCCAGCTCGACCTTCTTCACGAAGGTGCGGATGCGGCTGATGCGGGACTGGTTGATTTCCGCACGACGGTCGTTGCGACGGATACGCTTGCGGGCTTGCGGCGTGTTGGCCATGTCGTCCTTCTGTCTTTCGAATCAAAATGCCATCCGCGCCGGCGGGCTGGCACTCGCCATCCGAAGTCCGACACGCAAAACGATTGTGGTTCCGGGCACGGCCCGAAACCGGAAAGCGCGCTGCATAGTCGCGCGCGCGGCTTTGGTCAACGCAAATGCGTCATTTCTGGCAGGCGGGGCACCAGAAGGTCGAACGGCCCGACTGGACGATGCGCGCGACCGTGCCGCGCCCGCACGGACAGGCCTGTCCCTCCCGCCCATAGACGCGGAACTGGCTGGCGAAATAGCCGAGTTCCCCGTCGGGCTGCGCATAGTCGCGCAGGGTCGATCCACCCGCCGCGATCGCGGCGTCGAGCACCGCCGGGATCGCCTCCGCCAGCCGCCCGAGCGCGGCGCGGGCGACCGAGCCGGCGGGCTTGCGCGGATCGATTCGCGCCAGGTTGAGCGCCTCGCACACATAGATATTGCCAAGTCCGGCGACGACGCGCTGGTCGAGCAGCATTGCCTTCATCGGGGCGACGCGGCCTTCAAACGCCTTTGCCAGCCAGCCGCCGGTGACGCCGAACGGCTCCGGTCCCAGCGCCTTGAACGGCGCCCACGTCTCCAGCGCCTCGGTCGGCATCAGGTCGAGCGAGCCGAAGCGGCGTGGGTCGCACAAGGCGAGGCGGCGGCCGGCGTCGGTTTCCAGCACCAGGTGGTCGTGCTTCTCGATGTGCGCGGGGTCGATCCGCCAGCGCCCCGACATGCCGAGGTGGAAGACCAGCGTATCGCCGCGATCGACGTGGATCAGGCCATATTTGGCGCGCCGGCCAAGCCCGGTGACGCGCGCGCCCTGCAGGCGCTGGCGCAGGTCCGCCGGGATAGCGCGGCGCAGGTCGGGGCGGCGCGCCTCGACATTGGTGAGGACGCGCTTCTCCAGCACGGGACGCAGGCCGCGAACGGTGGTTTCGACTTCGGGAAGCTCAGGCACCCGCAAGCCACTATGATGCGTTCGACATCAGGTCAAAATGTTCTAAGAGCGGTGCCATCCTTCGGGCCGCCGGTCCCACAATGAAGCAGAGGCGATGAGCGAGCAGGTTTCCTTTGGCTATGCCGATGTCGATCCGGCGGAAAAGACCCGCCGCGTCGGCGATGTCTTTCAGAGCGTGGCGAGCCGCTACGACCTGATGAACGACCTGATGTCGGGCGGCCTGCATCGGCTGTGGAAGGACCATTTCGTCCGCAAGGTGAAGCCCCGCGCCGGCGAGGCGATCCTCGACATGGCGGGCGGCACCGGCGACATCGCCTTCCGCATGGCGAAGTCGGGCGCGCAGGTGACGGTGGCGGATATCAACCCCGCCATGCTCGAAGTCGGCATGAAGCGCGCCGGGCAGCGCGGCATCGACGGCCTGATCTGGGCGGAGGAGAATGCCGAAACCCTGTCCTTCGCGGATCGCGGCTTCGATGCCTATACGATCGCGTTCGGCATCCGCAACGTCACCTATATCGACAAGGCGCTGGCCGAGGCGCATCGCGTGCTGAAGCGCGGCGGGCGCTTTTACTGCCTGGAATTCTCATCGACCGAATGGCCGGGCTTCGGCGCCATTTATGACCGCTATTCGCACCATGTCGTGCCGCGCATCGGCAAGGCGGTGGCGGGCGATGCGGAGAGCTATCGCTACCTGATCGAATCGATCCGCCGCTTCCCCGACATGCCGGCCTTCAAGGCGATGATCGAGCAGGCCGGCTTCGCGCGCGTCTCGGTGGAGCCGATCCTCGGCGGGCTGGTCGCCATTCACAGCGGCTGGAAGATTTGACAGCCACACCCGTTCATCTCTGGCGCCTGCTGAAATGGGGGCGGACGCTGGCGCGCCACGGCGCGCTGCGCGGCATCGAGCGTGACCCGCTGACCCCGCCGCGCGTCCGCGCGATCTGCCGGATCGCCCGCTTCGGCGCCCGCGTGCCGGCGCAGCCCGCCTATGCCGATGCGTTCGAGGCGATCGGCCCGGCGGCGATCAAGCTGGGGCAGGCGCTGGCGACCCGGCCCGACCTTGTCGGCGCCGAGGCGGCGCGCGAGCTGCTGCGGCTGCAGGACCGCCTGCCGCCCGCGCCGTTCGAGGCGATCAGGGCGGAGATCGAGCGCGGGCTGGAGCGGCCGATCGACGCCCTGTTCGCCAGCATCGATCCCGATCCCGTCGGCGCCGCCTCGATCGCGCAGGTGCATCGCGCGGTGACGACGGACGGGCGGCAGGTCGCGGTCAAGGTGCTGCGCCCCGGCGTCGAGGAGGATTTCGCGCGGGCGCTGGAAACCTATGAATGGGCGGCGGCGCAGATCGAATCGCTGGGCGGCGACGCCGCGCGGCTGCGGCCACGGCTGGTCATCGCCAGCTTCCGCCAGTGGACGGCGCGCGAGCTTGACCTGAGGCGCGAGGCGGCGTCCGCGTCCGAGCTGGCGGACGGCATGACGCCCGAACTGGGCCTCGCCGTGCCGGCGATCGACTGGGGCCGGACCTCGCGCCGCGTCATGACGCTGGAGTGGATCGACGGCGTCAAGCTGACCGACCGCGCCGCGCTGATCGCCGGCGGGCACGACCTGACGGCGCTGGCGGCGAGCCTCGTCCGCGCCTTCCTGCGGCAGGCGATCGTCGACGGTTTCTTCCACGCCGACCTCCACCAGGGCAATCTGTTCGCGCTGCCGGACGGGCGGCTGGCGGCGATTGATTTCGGCATCATGGGCCGCATCGACCGGCAGGCGCGGTTGTGGCTGGCGGAGATCATCCACGGCCTCATCACCGGCAATTATGCGCGGGTCGCGGAGATTCATTTCGAGGCGGGCTATGTGCCGCCGCATCACAATCTCGCCGAGTTCACCACCGCGTTGCGCGCCGTCGGCGAGCCGATCCGGGGCCTGCCGGTCAAGGACATCTCGGTCGGCCAGATGCTGGACGGGCTGTTCGCCATCACCCGCGATTTCGACATGCAGACCCAGCCGCACCTGTTGCTGCTGCAAAAGACGATGGTGATGGTGGAGGGGGTGGCCACCGCGCTCGACCCGCGGATCAACCTGTGGGAAACCAGCGGCCCCTATGTGAAGGAATGGCTGCGCACCGAATTGGGACCGGAAGCGAAGGCGGCCGACACGCTGATCGAGAATATGCGCACGCTCCAGCGTCTGCCGGGGCTGGTCCGCCGGATCGAGGGCGCCTTCCCCGAAAAGGGCGGCGCCCCCCCGCCCCCGCCCCTGACCGAGGTGAAGCTGATCCGCATCGGCGGGGGATGGCGCTATGCGGTGGTGGCGGCGGTGGCCGCCGGCGCTGGAGCGGGCCTGCTGGCGCTGCTACAGATGGTCGCATGACAGAGCGGCGCATCCTCCTCATCGTCTCCGGCGGCATCGCGGCGTACAAGGCGCTGGAGCTGGTGCGGCTGCTGCGCAAGCGCGGCATCGCCGTGCGGGCGGTGCTGACGGAAAGCGCGCGGCAGTTCGTGACGCCGCTGTCGCTGGGCGTGCTGACCGAGGATCATGTC
>CAZACH010000187.1:0-4939 GCA_964483275.1 uncultured Sphingomonadaceae bacterium
CCATCAGCGGCGTGTGCAGCGCCGGCGTCACCGACCAGACGACATAATAGCCGACGAAGCAGGCCAGCGCGAAGACCGACAGAATCGAGATAAAGTCCATGATGCTATCCCCTCGGCCCGACCAGCGCCCGGAAAGGGCGCCCGCCAGGCCACTTCGCCCTAGGCCAGCAGGCGCTGGTTGACGACCTTGCCATCCTTGGTCAGCCGGATCGCCTGGGTGACTTCGTCATCCTCCGGCAACACCGGCCTGCCCGCTTCCTTGTCCCAATAGGCGGACAGGAAATTGTACAGGTTGCGCGAGAACAGCGCCGAGCTGTCGGCCGCGAGGCGCGAAGCCACGTTGCGGTGGCCGACGATCTTGACGCCATGCCGCTCGACGATCTCGCCCGCAACGGCGCCCTCGACATTGCCGCCGCTTTCGACGGCAAGATCGACGATCACCGAACCCGGCTTCATCGTCTGAAGCTGCGCGTCGCTGATCAGGCGCGGCGCGGGGCGGCCCGGGATCAGCGCGGTGGTGATGACGATGTCCTGCTTGGCGATGTGGCTCGACACCAGATCGGCCTGCGCTTTCTTATATTCCTCGGACATCTCGGTGGCATAGCCGCCCGAGCCTTCGCCCTCGATGCCCTTCACGTCCTCGACGAAGATCGCCTTGGCGCCCAGCGATTCGATCTGCTCCTTGGTCGCCGAGCGCACGTCCGTCGCGGACACCTGCGCGCCAAGCCGACGCGCCGTGGCGATCGCCTGCAAGCCGGCGACGCCGACGCCCATCACGAAGACGCGCGCGGCGCTGACGGTGCCGGCCGCGGTCATCATCATCGGGAAGGCGCGGCCATATTCGGCGGCGGCGTCCAGCACCGCCTTGTAGCCGGCGAGGTTGGACTGCGACGACAGGATGTCCATCGACTGGGCGCGGGTGATGCGCGGCATGAACTCCATCGCCAGCGCTTCCAGCCCGGCCGCGGCATAGCCGTCGACCCGCGCGCGCTCGCCAAAGGGATTGAGGCCCGCGACCAGCCACGCGCCCGGCTTGACGCCGTTGAGGCTCGCGGGGTCCGGTCCCTGAACGCCGAGGATGATATCCGCGCCCGACAGCACCGCCGCGCGATCCGCGACCGTGGCGCCCGCCGCCGTATAATCGGCATCGGCGACCGAGGCCTGCGCCCCGGCACCCGCCTCGACCGCGAGTTCGGCGCCAAGCGCGGCGAACTTGCGGACCGTTTCCGGTGAGGCCGAAACACGACGCTCGCCGCCGGCCTGCTCCTTCAGAACAGCAATTTTCATAACAGGGTTCAGTCAGCCAGAAGGAGGACGACGATGGCGGTCACGATCGCCGCGACGATCGTGCTCCATTTGGCAATGGTCAGAAAACCCGCGTAGGTCTTTTCATGCGATTTCGCATCCATTGGATACGATTCCCGTTCCCCAGCCATAGCTACCCCTCATACCGCGTCATATCACGCCCACCATTGGCGGGTGGTCATAAACACGCCTCCCGCGATCATCAAGCATTTCAATTTGCGTCGCCTAAATTGCGGCAAACACGTGCAAAAGGCCCGGCAACGAGCCGCCTCCGTCAATTTTCAGGCTCCGGCCCATTGGGATCGAGCGCGGCGGACATCGGCGTCGTGCGGGGCAGCACCTGATAGGGTTGCTGGAGCGCCCCCGGCACGGGCGCGCTGGCCCATTGCCGCCACAGGGCGAACAGCAGCGTCACGCCCGCCGCCCCGGCGATGAAGATATAAAGGCCGCCCGGTCCGAACAACGTCATCGCCGCCGCCGCCAGCAGCGGGCCGCCGGCGGCGCCCGCCGAATAGACCAGCACCAGCCCGCCGCTCGCCGCCACCCGCTCCTCCGGCGAGAGATGGTCGTTGGTGTGGGCGACGCACAACGGATAGAGCGCGAAGGTCAGCCCGCCGAACAGGCCGCCGAGCAGCATCAGCAGCAGGCCGGGATTGTTCTCCGCCGACAGGGCCGCGCACACCAGCAGCGCGGCGGCGAAGGCGACGACGATCACCAGCCGCCGGTCGAAACGGTCGGACAGGCGCCCGATCGGCCATTGCAGAATGACACCGCCGAGGATGACGATGCTCATGAAGAAGGCCGTGTCGGAAAGGTCCAGTCCCAGCCGCCGCACATGCACGGCGCCGAGCGCGTAGAAGGCGCCGATCATCAGCCCGGTCGACCCCGCCCCGACGATGCCGAGCGGCGAGATATTGTAGAGGCGGCGGATCGACAACGGCGGATTGTCGTCCAGCGCCGGGCCGGCGATGCGGGTCAGCACGACGGGAATGACGGACAGCGACACCAGGATGGACGCCGCCATGAACGGCATCGACGGCTTGGCGTCGCTAAGCGTCAGGAGAAACTGCCCGATCGCCTGCCCAGCATAGAGGAAGATCATATAGGCGGCGAGCACCGTGCCGCGCGTCGCGCTTTCGGCGCGCTCGTTCAGCCAGCTTTCGAGGCAGACGAAGACGCCCGCCACGCAAAGGCCGTCGATGAAGCGCAGCCCCGCCCACAGCGCGACGTCGCGATGCACGGCATAGGTCAGCGCGCTCGCCGAAAAGAGCGAGACGAACGCCGCGAAGGCGCGGATATGGCCGACGCGCTGGATCAGCGGCCCCGCCCGGATCGAACCCACCGTCAGCCCGATGAAATAGCAGGTGGCGACGCCGCCGATCAGCAGGGACGAGGTGCCGGCGCGTTCGAGGCGGAGGCTGATGAGCGTCGACAGAAAGCCGCTGCCCGCCATCAGCATGAAGATCGCGATCAGGATGCTGCGAACCGGAAGGACGGCGCCCAGCATCAATGCGCTTCCGCCGCCCCGTCCAGCGCGCGCAGCTCGCGCTCCGACGCGGCGGTCCCCGGCACCTCGGTCCCCCTGAGCGAACGGCCGGCGGTCTCGACGACGAAGGTCAGCGCGACCGCGCCGACGACACACGCCGCCATCATATAATAGGCCGGCACCATATTGTCCCCCGTCACGTCGATCACCCAGGCGTTGATCGCGGGCGCCGTGCCGCCGAACAGCGAGGTCGAGACATTATAGGCGATGGCGAAGCCGGCGAAGCGCACCGGGGTCGGGAACATCGCCGGGAAGGTCGCGGAAATCGTGGCGAGCTGGGGCACATAGAGCAGCCCCAGCAGGGCAAAGCCCAACAGGGCGCCCCACAGGCCGGTCGCCATCAGGTGGAACAGCGGCACCGCCAGCACGAACAGCCCGATCAGCGACACCCACCACAAGGGCTTGCGGCCAATCCTGTCCGACAAGCCCCCCGCCAGCGGCAGCAGCAGCATCATGAAGACCATGCCGATGATGGGGACGATCAGCGCCTCGTCATGGGACAGGCCGAGGTTCATGGCGAGATAGGTCGGCATATAGCTGAGCAGCGTATAGTTGACGACATTGAGCGCCACCACGATCCCGGCGAGCGCCAGCAGCGGTCGGCGATAGTTGACGACCAGATGCCGCAGCTCGGCGCCCATGCTGCGCTCGCGTTCACCCGCCGCCTCGACCTCCCGGAATACCGGCGTGTCCTTGATCCGCGAACGCAGGTAAAGGCCGGTCAGGCCCAGCGGCGCGGCCAGCACGAAGGGAATGCGCCAGCCCCATTCATGCATCGCGCTCTCCCCCAGCAGCAGGGAGAAGCCAAGCATCAGCAAGGCGCCGAGCGAGAAGCCGCCGAGCGTGCCGACCTCAAGGAAGCTGCCGCAGAAGCCGCGCCGGTCGTCCGGGGCATATTCCGCCATGAAGGTCGCCGCGCCGCCATATTCGCCGCCGGTCGAAAAGCCCTGGACCATGCGCAGCAGGACCAGCAGCAGCGGCGCCCAGACGCCGATCGTGGCATAGTCGGGGATCAGGCCGATGCAGATGGTGGCGCCGCTCATCAGGATGATGGTCAGGGCCAGAACGGATTTGCGGCCCAGCCGGTCGCCCAGAGGCCCCCAGACCAGGCCGCCGAACGGCCGCACCAGGAAGGAGATCGCGAAGGTCGCCAGCGCGAACAGCGTCGCCTCCGCCGCCTCGCCGGGGAACAGCGCGGCGGCGATATAGCTCACGCCATAGGCATAGATGCCGTAATCGAACCATTCGGTGGCATTGCCGATGGCGGACGCCGCGATCGCCCGCCGCAGGACGCCCGGCGGCGCCGCCTCCGGCGTGCCGGGCGGCGGCTCGCCCGCCAGTTCCTTCACGCCGCCTTGGCGACCGTCAGCGCGCCCTGCGCGACGCGGATCGGCGCGACATCGCGCGTGGCGATGAATTCGGGCCGGGGCGCCGGCGCGCCGAACGGCGCCTCCAGCCGGTTGGAGACGGCGTTATAGACGATGAAGGCATTGGCGCGCGGCAGCGGCGTGATGTTGCCGTTCGACCCGTGCATCATGTTGCAGTCGAAGATGATGACCGTGCCGGGCTTGCCGGTCGGCGCGACGATGCCGTGTTCATGCACCAGCTCGGCAAGACTTTCCTCGTCGGGCACGCCGAACTGCTGCTTGCGCAGCGACTGGCGGTAATGGTCGGGCGGCGTCTCGCCGACGCAGCTCAGGAAGGTGCGGTGCGAGCCGGGGATCAGCATCAGCGGGCCGTTGTGCGGCGTGTTCTCGGCCAGCAGGATCGACATCGACAGCGCCCGCATGCGGGGCATGCCGTCCTCGACATGCCAGGTCTCGAAATCGGAGTGCCAGTAGAACTCCTTGCCGAAAAAGCCGGGCTTGTAGTTGAGTCGCGACTGGTGGATGTAAACGTCGTCGTTCAGCAGGAAGCCCGCAACGCCCGCCAGCCGCTGGTCCGCCGCCATGCGGCCCATAAGGCCGCTCTGCCCGTGGATGCGGAAGATGGAGCGCACCTCGTCGCCGCCCGGCTCCATGATGATGGTGTCCGTCTCGAGCGTGCCGGGATCGCCCAGCATCCGCCCCGCTTCCGACTGGAGCAGCG
>CAZACH010000188.1:0-4783 GCA_964483275.1 uncultured Sphingomonadaceae bacterium
CCGCCGACGATCACCATCACCAGCAGGTTGGAGATCATCACCACGTCGATGAGGCCCAGCACCACCAGCATGATCTGCTGCTCGCCGAAATCCGCGGCATGCAGCAGGAGGTGCCACAGCTCCTTCAGGAACAGGAAGACATAGACGCACTGCGCCACGATCAGGCCGAGATAGAGCGGCAGTTGCAGCCAGCGCGAGCTGAAGATCAGCAGCGGCAGCGGGCGCAGGGGGGATGCAAGGGACAGCGGAGGTCTCCGGATTCTGGCGGGACGCGGAAGGTCGCACGCCTATAAATGCCGCCTCGCCCGGCTGTCCACCACGCATGCGGCGGGATGGCGCGCCGGCTGCCGACTATCCTGTGTGGACGGTGCCCGCCCCTACCCGCTAGACAGGCGATACGGCGCGAAAAGGGGGCATTCCAATGGCACAGGACGGCGGCATCTTCATCGGTCTGGGCGGCGGCAAGCCGCAGACCCTGCAATTGAAGCGCGCCAACCGGCACGGGTTGATCGCCGGCGCGACCGGCACCGGCAAGACGGTGACGTTGCAGGGGCTGGCCGAAAGCTTCTCCCGCGTCGGCGTGCCGGTGTTCGTGGCGGACGTGAAGGGCGACCTCGCCGGCCTCGCCATGGCCGGTAGCCCGCAGGCCAAGATGCACGCGACGCTGGCCGCCCGCGCCGCCGAGATCGGCATGACCGACTTCGCCTATGCCGACAATCCGGTGCAGTTCTGGGACCTGTTCGGCGAGCAGGGCCATCCGGTCCGCACGACGATCAGCGAGATGGGACCGCTGCTGCTCGCCCGGCTGATGAACCTCAACGATGTGCAGGAGGGCGTGCTGACCATCGCCTTCCACGTCGCCGACGAGGAGGGGCTGCTGCTGCTCGACCTCGACGACCTCCAGTCGATGCTGGCCGCCTGCGCCGCGCGCGCCGACGAGCTGTCGACCACCTATGGCAATGTCTCAAAGCAGAGCGTCGGCGCCATCCAGCGCTCCCTGCTGCAGCTTCGTTCGCAGGGCGGAGAGCATTTCTTCGGCGAACCGGCGCTCGACATCGCGGACCTGATGGCGGTGGACGATCAGGGGCGCGGCTATGTCAACATCCTCGCCGCCGACAAGCTGATGGCCAGCCCCAAGCTCTATTCCACCTTCCTGCTGTGGCTGCTGTCCGAACTGTTCGAGACGCTTCCCGAGGTCGGCGATCCCGACAAGCCGAAGCTGGTCTTCTTCTTCGACGAGGCCCACCTGCTGTTCGACGAGTCGCCCAAGGCGCTGCTCGACAAGATCGAGCAGGTCGTGCGGCTGATCCGCTCCAAGGGCGTCGGCGTCTATTTCATCACCCAGAACCCGATCGACGTGCCGGAAGCGGTGGCGGGGCAGCTCGGCAACCGCGTCCAGCACGCGCTGCGCGCCTTCACGCCGCGCGACGAGAAGGCGATCCGCGCCGCCGCCGAGACCTTCCGCGCCAATCCCGGCGTCGATGTCGCCAAGGCGATCATCGAGCTGAAGGTCGGCGAGGCGCTGGTCTCCCTGCTCCAGCCCGACGGCGCGCCCTCGCCGGTCGAGCGCACGCTGATCAAGCCGCCCTCGTCGCGACTTGGCCCGGTGACGGCGGTGGAACGCGGCGTGCTGATCCAGACATCGCCGGTCGCCGGCAAATATGACACGCCGGTCAACCGCGAGTCGGCGCACGAGATTCTCGCCGCCAAGGCCGGCGATGCGGCGGCGGCGGCAGCGGCAGCCAAGGCGGCCGCCGAGGAGGCCAGGCGTCAGGCCGACGAAGCCAAGGCCGCCGCGCGACAGGAACAGCTTGACGCGCGCGAGCGGGAAAAGGCCGAAAAGGAAGCCCAGCGCGCCGGCGCCGCCCAGGCCAAGGCCGAGGAACGCGCCCGCGCCGCCGCCGCGCGGGAGGCCGCCAAACCCTCCGCCATGGACCGCGCCGTGCAATCGGCGACACGCTCGGCGGCCTCCTCGATCGGCCGTCAGGTGGCGAACGAGATCGGCAAGCAGATGTTCGGCAGCAGCCGCTCGAAGGGCGGCGGCATCGTCGGCGGCGTGGTGCGGGGAATTTTGGGCGGGCTGTTCAAGCGGTAGGCGCGGGGCACGAGCCGCGCGGCCTTGGGACGGGCTTATCCCCCAACTCCAACTTCCGTTCGTCCTGAGCCTGTCGAAGGACGACAGCACCATGTCCAGCTCAGGGCCGCAGCCCTTTGGCGCACACCTGCGCACTCGTCCTTCGACAGGCTCAGGACGAACGGAAGTGGGTGATCGGAGCGGAGCGCGGCCGGGTCGCGCCCTTACCCGCCGACGCTGACCGTCGCCGTGCCGTCGCCCGCCATTGCCGGCGCCGCGACGATCTCGCGGGTGAAGGTGCCCTTGTCGACAACCACCGTGTCGGGATCGCCGACCGTCGAGCGCGCGCCGATGGTGCGGTCGGGCGTGGCGCCCGATTCATCGAGCAGGTTCTTTTCCGATTCGCTCGGCGCCGGGGCGCGGTTGCTGGGGAACAGCGCCTGCAGCGCCTGGCCCTGGCTGTCAACCGCCTGCGGGCGCGGCGCGCCGGGCTTGGGCGGGGTCAGCGAGAAATCCGGCGGGATGACGAGCGGCGCGGCGCGGCCGACGGCGAACTCGTCGGGCTTGCCACGGCTGAACACGCCGCCGCCGCCGCAGCCGGCGACGACCAGTGCAAGCGCGGGAACCAGCAGAACGGACTTACGCATCGGTTGAAACTCCTTGAGGCGCCTCGTCACGGGTTAACAGCGCCCGGAACAGCAGCAGCAGCACGCCGAGGGTAATCGCGGCGTCGGCGACGTTGAAGACCAGAAATGGGCGCCATTCCCCGATATGCAGGTCCAGAAAGTCGGCAACATAGCCCAATCGCGTGCGGTCGAGAATATTGCCTAGCGCACCACCCAGCACCATGGCGAGGCCGATCGCATCGGGCCGGCGCTTTTCCTTCCACAGCCACACCGCGACGACGGTGGCGATAGCGGCGGTGAGCACCACCAGCCCCCAGCGCTCCAGCTCGCTGCCGGCGGTGAGGAAACCCATCGAGATGCCACGATTCTCCACCCAGCTCAGCGCGAAGAAGGGCACCACGTCGATACGGCCGACGCGGGGCAGATGGAGTTGGTAGATCACCACCCATTTGACGAGCTGGTCGGCAAGGAAGATGGCGAGCGCCAGCAGGTAGCCGAAGCGGCGGTGGTTTGGTGCGGGGGCGGTCATTGGGCGGCTCCGGGTCGAGCGCGGTGCGGTCGTCCTTCGACAGGCTCAGGACGAACGGAGGGGGCAGCATCATTCACTAGCGCAATTTCGTACCGCACCCACATCCGTTCGTCCTGAGCCTGTCGAAGGACGACTGCGCCAACCTCACCCATGCGGCACCGCCTCCGTGCAGCGCCCGCACAGGTCACCGTCCTCCTGCACCTCCGGTAGATGCCGCCAACAGCGGCCGCATTTATGAAGGTCGGTCGGCATCACCTTGACATGGGCGCGTGTGGCCGTGTCCGCTGAGAAGACGCCCTCGATCTGGTTGGCGCTCACCGCGACCTCGCCGACGATCGCCACTTCGGCGAAATCGACCGAATTGAGCAACGCCTCCTCGGCCGGGCCATCGACGTCCAGCGCCACCTTGGCGGCGAGGCTCGATCCGATCACCTTGTCCTTGCGGAACGGCTCGATCGCCTCGGTGACGGCGGAGCGGTATTGACGCAACCGCCCCCACTTCGCCGCCAGCGCATCGTCCCGCCAGCCGGCGTCCACCTCAGGCCATTCGAGCAGGTGGACCGAGCCGTCCGCATCCGGATAGCGCGTGCCCCACACCTCCTCCGCGGTGAACACCAGCACTGGCGAGACATAGCGCACCAGCGCCTCGAACAGGGTGTCGAGCACGGTGCGATAGGCGCGGCGCTTGGGGCTGTCCGGCGCGTCGCAATAGAGGCTGTCCTTGCGGATATCGAAGAAAAAGGCGCTGAGATCCTCGTTCGCGAAGTCGAACAGCGCGGTCATGTAGCGATTGAACTCGAACCCGTCGCGCGCCGCCTTCAACGTAGCGTCGAGCCGCGCCAGCCGGTCGAGCATGTAACGCTCAAGCTCAGGCATGTCCGCCGCCGGCACCCGTTCCGCCGCGCCGAAGCCTTCCAGCGCGCCGAGCAGGTAGCGGAAGGTGTTGCGCAGCTTGCGATAGGCGTCGGATGTGCCGGCCAGCACTTCCTTGCCGATGCGGACATCGTCGAAATAATCGGTGGTGACGACCCACAGGCGCAATATGTCCGCGCCCGATTCGCCGATGACCTTGAGCGGGTCGACGACATTGCCGAGGCTCTTCGACATCTTGCGGCCCTGCCCGTCGAGCGCGAAGCCGTGGGTCAGCACCGCCTCATAGGGCGCGCGGCCGCGCGTGCCGCAGCTTTCGAGCAGCGAGGACTGGAACCAGCCGCGATGCTGGTCGCTGCCTTCGAGATAGAGGTCGGCGCGGGTGCCCTTGCCATAGCGCGCCTCGACGACGAAGCTGTGGGTCGAGCCGCTGTCGAACCACACGTCGAGAATATCCGTTACCTGTTCATAGTCGGCAGCAGCGTAGGCATCGCCGAGGAAGCTTTGCGGATCGTGCGTCCACCAGACGTCGGCTCCATGTTCCTGCATCGCGGCGATGATGCGGGCGTTCACTTCCGTATCGCGCAGATAGTCGCCCGTGCCCTTTTTCACGAACACCGGGATGGGCACGCCCCAGGCGCGCTGACGCGACAGCACCCAGTCGGGCCGGCCTTCGACCATGGC
>CAZACH010000189.1:0-4782 GCA_964483275.1 uncultured Sphingomonadaceae bacterium
GCCGTGACGGGCGGTGCCGCCACCCTTCTGGCGACCGAACTTCTTGCCGGTGCGAGCGACGTCGCTGCGCTCACGCGCGGCGCGGGCGATGCCGCGCCGATTGTGGAGCTGCCAGGTGACGACGCGATGCAGGATGTCGGCGCGCGGCTCGACGGCGAAAATCTCGTCGTTGAGCTCGATGTCGCCGCCCTTGCCGTCGCCGAGGGCCTGAACCTTGACTTTCATGATCAGCCCTCCTGGCCTTCGGTGGCTTCAGGCGCGGCTTCGACAGGCGCCTCCTGAGCCGGAGCCTCGTTGCTGTTGGCGGCGCTGCGGATGCCGGCCGGATAGGGCGCGGCGTCGGGGCGCGACACCTTAACGGCGTCCTTGACGGTCAGCCAGCTGCCCTTGTGGCCGGGCACCGAGCCGCGCACGAACAGCAGGCCACGCTCGACGTCGGTGCCGACAATCTCGAGATTCTGCTGGGTGCGCTGACGGTCGCCCATGTGGCCGGCCATCTTCTTGTTCTTGAAGACCTTGCCCGGGTCCTGGCGCTGGCCGGTCGAACCGTGCGAGCGGTGCGAGACCGACACGCCGTGGGTGGCGCGCAGGCCGCCGAAGCCCCAGCGCTTCATGGCGCCGGCGAAGCCCTTGCCCTGCGTGTGACCGCTGACGTCGACATATTGGCCGGCGACGAAATGGTCGGCCGAAATCTCGGCGCCGACATCGAGCAGCGCATCCTCGGCGACGCGGAATTCGACCAACTGCGCCTTCGGCTCGACCTCGGCCTTGCCGAAATGGCCGCGCTCCGGCTTGGTCAGGTTCTTCGCCTTGGCCGCGCCCGCGCCGAGCTGGACAGCCACATAGCCGTCGCGATCGGCCGTCTTCTGCGCGACCACCTGGCAACCCTCGAGCGCCAGCACGGTCACGGGGACATGGCGGCCGTCATCCCTGAACAGCCGGGTCATCCCCATCTTCTTCGCGATCACGCCGGTGCGCATGATCAATCCCTTTCCACCAGAGGCCCCCGATCGCCGGGGGCGTGAACAAAAAATCCTTCCGGCCCTTCCCCATGTTCGGGAAAGGTTCCGAAAGGCCAGCCCTGATTCAGTTTGCCGCCCCGCCGGGCCGATGCGCCATCAAGATGACGCTGACGGGGGACTCTGTCGGCAGCACGCTGCCCGGTATCCCGATTCCAACCGGCCTTTAGGCCAGTTTGATCTCCACGTCCACACCTGCCGCGAGATCGAGCTTCATCAAAGCATCGACCGTCTGCGGCGTCGGCTGAACGATGTCGAGGAGACGCTTGTAGGTGCGCACCTCGAACTGCTCGCGGCTCTTCTTGTCGACGTGCGGCGAGCGGTTCACGGTGAACTTCTCGATCCGCGTCGGCAGCGGAATCGGACCCCGGATCAGCGCACCCGTGCGCTTGGCCGTGTCGGCGATCTCGCCGGTCGCCTGATCGAGGACCCTGTGGTCGAACGCCTTCAGGCGAATCCGAATATTCTGCGTTTCCATCGCTGCCTACATCACCAACAAGAAGAAAGAGCCAATCCACCGGATGGCCGGAACCACCGGCGGACGAAAAAGCAGGGCCGCCCGACTCCGCGAGGGAATCGGGCGACCGCGCAGGTCTATATTACTTCGTGATCGACGCCACAACCCCTGCGCCGACCGTACGGCCACCTTCGCGGATGGCGAAGCGCAGGCCCTGGTCCATGGCGATCGGGGCGATCAGCTTGACGCCGAGCTGCACGTTATCGCCGGGCATGACCATCTCGGTGCCTTCCGGCAGCGTGACTTCGCCGGTCACGTCCGTGGTGCGGAAGTAGAACTGCGGGCGATAGTTCGCGAAGAACGGCGTGTGACGGCCACCCTCGTCCTTGGACAGGATGTAGACCTCGGCCGCGAACTCGGTGTGCGGCGTGATCGAGCCGGGCTTGGCCAGAACCTGGCCGCGCTCGACGTCTTCACGGCCGACGCCGCGCAGCAGCGCGCCGATATTGTCGCCGGCTTCGCCCTGGTCGAGCAGCTTGCGGAACATTTCGACGCCGGTGCACACCGTCTTGCGGGTGTCGCGGATACCGACGATCTCGATTTCCTCGCCGACCTTGACGACGCCGGTCTCGACGCGGCCGGTGACGACGGTGCCGCGACCCGAGATCGAGAACACGTCTTCGATCGGCATCAGGAACGGACGGTCGAGCGGACGCTCCGGCTGCGGGATATAGTCGTCGACGGCCTTCATCAGCTCCAGAACGGCCTGCTGGCCGATTTCCGGGGTCTTGTTCTCGAGGGCGGCGACCGCCGAACCCTTGATGATCGGAATGTCGTCGCCCGGGAACTCGTACTTCGACAGCAGCTCGCGGATTTCCAGCTCGACCAGCTCGAGAATCTCGGGATCGTCGACCAGATCGACCTTGTTCATGAAGACGACCAGCGCCGGAACGCCGACCTGACGGGCGAGCAGGATGTGCTCGCGGGTCTGCGGCATCGGGCCGTCGGTCGCGGAAACCACGAGGATCGCGCCGTCCATCTGCGCCGCGCCGGTGATCATGTTCTTCACATAGTCGGCGTGGCCGGGGCAGTCGACGTGCGCATAGTGCCGCGCGTCGGTTTCATATTCGACGTGCGAGGTCGCGATCGTGATGCCACGCTCGCGCTCTTCCGGCGCCTTGTCGATGTTGGCGTAGTCGACGAACGTCGCGCCGCCGGTCTCGGCGAGGACCTTGGTGATCGCCGCGGTCAGCGAGGTCTTGCCGTGATCGACGTGACCGATGGTGCCGATGTTGCAGTGCGGCTTGTTGCGCTCGAATTTAGCCTTGGCCATGTGACTAACCCTCGTTCTTTCCTGTCTCTACTCGCTGCCTGGGCGACGATGCCTAGGCGAGCTTGGCTTTCACTTCTTCGGCGACATTCGCCGGCACTTCTTCGTAATGCGAGAATTCCATGCTGTACTGGGCACGGCCCTGGCTGAAGGAGCGAAGCTGGTTCACATAGCCAAACATATTGGCCAAGGGAACCATCGCCTCCACCGTCTGCGCATTGCCCCGGCTGCCCGTCCCCTGAATCTGGCCGCGACGGCTGTTGAGGTCGCCGATCACGTCGCCCAGATACTCCTCAGGGGTCACCACCTCGACCTTCATCACCGGCTCCAGCAGCTTGATGCCGGCCTTCTGGGCCGCCTCGCGCATCGCGCCGCGGCCGGTGATCTCGAACGCCAGCGCCGACGAGTCGACGTCGTGATAGGCGCCGTCGGTCAGGTGGATCTCGAAGTCGATGATCGGGAAGCCGATCATCGAGCCGGTCGCCGCCGTCTCGCGCATGCCCTTTTCCACCGACGGGATATATTCGCGCGGAATGTTGCCGCCCTTGACCTCGTCGAAGAACTGGATGCCGGTGCCACGCTCGCCCGGCGTCAGGCTGACCTTGACGCGGCCGAACTGGCCGGAGCCGCCCGACTGCTTCTTGTGGGTGTAATCGACCTCGACCGGGCGGGCGAGGCTCTCGCGGTACGCCACCTGCGGCGCGCCGACATTCGCCTCGACCTTGAACTCGCGCTTCATGCGATCGACCAGGATTTCGAGGTGAAGCTCACCCATGCCCTTGATGATCGTCTGGCCGGATTCATGGTCGCTGGTCACGCGGAAGGACGGGTCCTCCTGCGCGAGGCGATTGAGGGCAATGCCCATCTTCTCCTGGTCGGCCTTGGTCTTCGGCTCCACCGCGACCTCGATGACCGGCTCCGGGAACTCCATCCGCTCCAGGATGATCGGCGCGCCCGGAACGCAGAGCGTGTCGCCGGTGGTCGTGTCCTTGAGGCCGGCCAGCGCCACGATATCGCCGGCATAAGCCTCCTCGATATCCTCGCGGCTGTTCGCATGCATCAGCAGCATGCGGCCGATCTTTTCCTTCTTGTCCTTCACCGAGTTCAGGACCGTGCCCTTTTCGAGCTTGCCCGAATAGACGCGCGCGAAGGTCAGCGAGCCGACGAACGGGTCGTTCATGATCTTGAACGCCAGCGCCGAGAAGGGCGCGTCGTCGGCGGGCGGACGCGTGTCCTCGGTCTCGCCGTCGAGCTTGACGCCCTGGACGTCGGGAATGTCGAGCGGGCTCGGCAGATAGTCGACGATCGCGTCGAGCAGGGGCTGCACGCCCTTGTTCTTGAACGACGAGCCGCACAGCACCGGCACGAACGCGAAGGACAGCGTGCCCTTGCGGATCAGCGCCTTGAGCGTCGCGACGTCCGGCTCGGTGCCTTCCAGATAGGCTTCCATGACGGCGTCGTCCTGCTCGACCGCCATTTCGATCAGCTCGGAGCGCGCCGCGGCGGCGGCATCCTTGAGATCGTCCGGAATCTCCTGATATTCGAACTTCGCGCCGAGGCTTTCCTCAAGCCAGACGATCGCGCGATTCTCGACCAGGTCGACGAGGCCCTTGAAGCCGCCCTCGATGCCGATGGGAAGATAGAGCACCGCCGGGCGCGCACCCAGGCGCTCGCGGATCATCTCGACGCAGCGCTCGAAATTGGCGCCGGTGCGGTCGAGCTTGTTGACGTAGCACATGCGCGGCACGTGATATTTGTCGGCCTGCCGCCACACCGTCTCCGACTGCGGCTCCACGCCGGCAACGCCGTCGAACGCCGTGATCGCACCGTCGAGCACGCGCAGCGAACGCTCGACTTCGATCGTGAAGTCGACGTGGCCGGGCGTGTCGATGATATTGATGCGATGGTCGTTCCAGAAGCAGGTCGTCGCGGCGGACGTGATCGTGATGCCGCGCTCCTGCTCCTGCTCCATCCAG
>CAZACH010000190.1:0-4653 GCA_964483275.1 uncultured Sphingomonadaceae bacterium
TCATGGGCGGCTACGGCCATTCGCGCGTGCGCGACTTCGTCATGGGCGGGGCGACGGAGGGCGTTCTCAAGGCGCTTTCCCTGCCCGTCCTGCTTTCCCACTGAACGTCACATGCAAGAGCCGGCCCACGAAGATGCCGGCAAGGAGCCGATTAGCATGAAGGATTTCCAGGACAAGGTCGCGATCGTCACCGGAGCCGCCTCCGGCATCGGCGCGGCGATCGCCGCAGAGCTCGCCGGGCGCGGCGCGACCGTGATCGTCGCCGACATCGACCTGGCCGCCGCGCAGGGCGTGGCGGACCGGATCCGCGCCGCCGGCGGCCGCGCGCATGCCCTGGAAGCCGACGTCGCCGACCCTGAAGCCAATGAGCGCCTGGTGGCCTTCGCGGTGGAGACCGGCGGCCGCCTCGACCTCGCCGTCAACAATGCCGGCATCAGCGGGCCGACCGAATCCGTCGCCGACTATCCGCTCGACGGCTGGAAGCGGGTGATCGACATCAACCTGAACGGCGTGTTCTACGGCATGAAGTACCAGATCGCGGCGATGCTGCGCGCGGGCGGCGGCTCGATCGTCAACATGGCCTCGATCCTCGGCTCCGTCGGCTGGGCCGGCTCGCCGGCCTATGTCGCGGCCAAGCACGCCCTGGTCGGCCTGACCAAGACGGCGGCCATCGAATACGCCCAGCGCGGCGTGCGGGTGAACGCCGTCGGCCCGGGCTTCATCGACACGCCGCTGCTGGCGGACAATCTCGACGCCAAGACGCTCGCCCAGCTTTCGAGCCTGCATCCGGTCGGCCGGCTCGGCACCTCGGAGGAGGTCTCGGCGCTGACCTGCTTCCTGCTTTCCGACCGGGCGAGCTTCATCACCGGCAGCTACCATCTGGTCGACGGCGGCTTCACGGCGCGCTGAAGGTCGAAGCCGTGCCGGCTCAGTGCGAAAGCAGGGTCGGCACGCGCGGGCCGTTCATCATGTGGCGCGTGGCGCCGCCGAGGAGAAAATCGCGGATGCGCGAATGGCCGAACGCGCCCATGACCAGAAGGTCGGCGCTTTCGGCTTCCTCCTCCAGCACCTCTCCGATGGAGCGGCGGCCGCGCTCGACTTCGTGAAGCGCGGCATGGGCGCCGTTGCGCGCCAGATGCGCCACCAGTTCGGGGCCCGTCGCGCCCACGCTGGCGCGCTTGTCGGAAAGCACGGCGAGGATGCGCACTTCCTTGGCATGGCGCAGGAACGGCATCGCGTCGCCCACGGCGCGCGTGGCGGCGCGCTCGCCGTCCCATGCCACGACGACCCGCGTGGGGCGGAAGGTCTCGCCCGCGCCGGCCGGCAGGAGCAACACCGGCCTGCCCGCCCCGAAGATCACCGCCTGGATCAGGTCGGCATGCGCCTCGTCGCCCTCGACGAACGGGACGACAATGAGGCTGCGCAGCCGCGCGCGCTCGACGACGGCGGCATAGTCGCCTTCCGACACGGATATCAGGCGTCCCTCGTGCGGCAGCCCGGCGCGGCGCGCCTCCTCCTCGAAAGCGGCAAGCTCGGCATTGGCCTGCTCGTGCGATTCGGCTTTCCGGGCGGCCAGCTCCCGCTCCAGCGCCGCGCCGTAGGGGCGAATGGAAATCGGCAGCGGGATCGTCCGCTCGACGACGAGGCCGCTGACATGCGCCTCCATCAGCCGGGCGACCTCGAGCCCGCGGTGCAGCATCTCCTGCCCGGCCTCCTGCCTGGAGGAAGGAAGAATGAGAAGAATGTCCTTGAACATGTCCGTCTTACCTCGCGGGGCGGATATGGCCGATGGCGGCACTTTACAGGGTGATTGCGGCCCGGCCCCTGACATCGATCAAGTAGCGGCGACCTGCGCGGACCGGGCCGGGCAGGCCTCAGGCGCGCAGCGGCAGCACGCGGTCGGGCGGGCGGTGGCCGTCGAAGAAGGTGCGGATGTTGATGATGACCTTCTCGCCCATGTCGATGCGGCCCTCGATGGTGGCCGAGCCCATATGCGGCAGGATGACGACCTTGCCCTTCGCCGCCAGCTTGACGAGCCTCGGGTTGACCGCCGGCTCATGCTCGAAGACGTCGAGGCCGGCGCCGGCCAGCTTGCCGCCCTCCAGCATCCTGACCAGCGCGTCCTCGTCGATGATGTCGCCGCGGGCGGTGTTGACCAGATAGGCAGTGGGTTGCAGCAGGGCCAGCCGCCGCGCCGACAGGAGATGGAAGGTCGCCGGCGTCGACGGGCAGTTGACCGAGATGATGTCCATGCGGGCGAGCATCTGGTCGAGGCTTTCCCACCAGGTCGCCTCCAGCGCGTCCTCGGTGGCGGGCGCGACGCGCCGGCGGTTGTGGTAGTGGATGGACAGGCCGAACGCCTTGGCCCGGCGGGCGACCGCGGTGCCGATGCGGCCCATGCCGACGATACCCAGCCGTTTGCCCCAGATGCGGCGGCCCAGCATCCATGTCGGCGACCAGCCCGCCCATTTCTTGCCTTCCGGCAGAATGTTCGCGCCTTCCGTCAGCCGGCGCGGCACGGACAGGATCAGCGCCATGGTCATATCGGCCGTATCCTCGGTCAGCACGCCCGGCGTATTGGTCACGGTGATGCCTCTGGCGGTTGCCGCAGCAACGTCGATCTTCTCGATACCGTTGCCGAAATTGGCGACCAGCTTCAGGTTCGGGCCGGCTTCGGCAATCACCTGCGCATCGATCGTGTCGGTCACGGTGGGGACGAGCACGTCGGCTTCCTTCACGGCCGCGATGAGTTCCGCCTGGCTCATCGGCCTGTCCTCGACATTCAGCCGCGCGTCGAACAGTTCTCGCATGCGCGTCTCGACAGGGTCGGGCAGCTTGCGCGTGATGACGACGAGAGGCTTCTTCCTGCCGGCCATATTTACCCCGATCGCAGTTACCGTTGAGACCTCTTTAACCAAGACCGGCGAAACTGCAAAGCGGTCGCGGTTCGATAGCTCCCATGCACCAAGCATGTACCAAGCCGAACCGGCGAAGACAAAGAAAAAGGGGCGGCGCCATCGCACCCGCTCCGCTCAACATAATGCCTGCAAGGGAACGAAAGTGTCTGGTTTCGTGTCGTTTCGCCTTAGCCGTCTTGCCCTGGGCGCAGCATTGCTCGGCCTCGTCGCCCCGGATTTCGTCCATGCACAGTCTGCCGGTGCGCAGTCGGCAGGCGCCCAGTCGCAGAATGTGCGTGTCGGACCCAGCGGCCTGCCGCTTCCGCGCTTCGTCAGCCTGAAGTCGGCGCGCGTCAATTCCCGCGTCGGCCCCGGCACCAACTATTCGGTGGACTGGATGTACACCAAGGCCGGCCTGCCGATGGAGATCATCCAGGAGTATGACAACTGGCGGCGCGTGCGCGATGCGGACGGCTCGGAAGGCTGGATCAACCAGTCACTGCTTTCGGGCAAGCGCACCGCGATCGTCGCTCCCTGGCAGCGCGGCAAGGATACGCGAATCAACCTGCTGCGTCGTCCGTCCGAGGAGGCAGGCGTCGTTGCCATGCTGGAGCCCGGCGTGATCGGAACGATCAAATCCTGCGACGGCAAATGGTGCGAGATGAGCTTTGGCGGCCGCTCCGGATGGATTAGCCAGTCATTGGTCTGGGGTGCCTATCCCGGCGAAAAGGTGGAGGACTGAGACAGCTCAGTCCCTGCCGATGCGGCCAAGATGCGTGTCGCGGAACGCCGAGGTTTCCTTCAGACCATAACCCAGCGCCCTGTCCACGCCGATATGGGCAAGCCAGATCAGGCCAAGGCTGACCGGCAATCCAGCACCCGCTGCATACCCGCCGGCCAGCAGCGCCAGCGGCCACGGCGTCGTGTGAAATGCGTTGTAGACATACGCGCCCATGCGGGGACCCTTCAAATAGGCCAGCATTGAAAGGTCGGGGGCAAGAAGCAGAACGGCAAACAGCCCCCACCCTGCACCTGAAAAGGCATAGAAGGCGACTGCGGCAACGAATAGCGCCCCACCTTCAATTCTCAGAAGCGCTTTCGTCACGATAAATTGTCTGGATTACCGCTTCGGCCGCAGGCGGATCACGATGTCGATATTGGCGATTTCCATACCGTCGGGCGGCTGAGGAAGATTGTTCACCGTCATCGCTTCTCCTTCGACGTCGAAGATAAGATTCTCGCCTTCGATGTAGAAGTGATGGTGATCGGAGGTGTTGGTGTCGAAATAGGTTCTGGATCCTTCGACAGCCAGAATGCGCAAAAGCCCGGCTTCCGTGAACTGATGCAGCGAATTGTAGACGGTCGCCAGAGAGACCGGCACGCCGGCCGCGAGAGCCTCCTCGTGCAGCTCTTCTGCCGAAAGATGGCGATCGCCCTTGGCGAACAGGAGCTCGGCCAGCGCAACACGCTGGCGCGTCGGCCTGAGACCGGCGTCGCGAACCCGCTTATCCACAGCGTTCCTCATCTTGGTCGCATACACATCCATAATATTGTCTTCAGGTCCAGCCTGTTTGTCCCGAGCGCTGCGTTCCCGGCAAAACAAGGGCATCCGGCCAAACCATGTTCCGACCAGATATATTCTTTCATGACACTTCGATCAATAGCGTGCATTGACCCGGACAAAGCGTCGCGTTAGAGCCACGTCGCAAGGTAAACCACGGTTTCCGGCCTGAAACGGACTGTGTTACCAGAACTA
>CAZACH010000191.1:0-4604 GCA_964483275.1 uncultured Sphingomonadaceae bacterium
GGTCGAGGCGCGCAGCAGGGCGCGGCCCACGCCAATGCCTTGATGGGCGGGATCAACGCCAAGGGGACCGAGCAATGTGAGGTCGGTGGTCAGATCGTCGCTGGCCAGTGCCACCGGCCAGCATTCGATCGACCCGAGCAAATCACCGTTCCCGGCCTCGGCCACGAAGCAAAGCGGCGCGATGGCGCTCGTTCCGGCACGAAGCCGATAGGCGGTGCGGCCATGCCGGTCCGCGCCGAATGCCCGATCGAGCAGGTGGTCCACCGCGACGCGATCACCCGCCGACAGCAGCCTAATCGTCCAGCTTGGAGCCACCTCGATCATCCCCAGGGCCGGGTGCGCGGCCCGCCTTGGGCGTGATCGCGACCCGATCGGTCAGTGGAGCCGCAGGCCGGCGATTGCGTCGTCGACCAGCTTGCCGCCGCGTTCGGGCGTCAACCGCGCCTCGATCACGGTGCGCGCCGCGCGCGCCGCCGCGTCGGCAGCGCTCTGGCGGACCCCGTCGATCGCCGAACGCTCGGCGGCGGCGATCTTGTCCTCGGCCATGCGGCGACGACGCTCGATCAGCAGATCGGCATCGGTGCGCGCCTTGTCGATGAGTTGCGAGGCTTCCTGCTCCGCATGGGTGCGGATGTTCTGCGCATCGCTGGCAGCGGCGGCCTGCTGCGCGCGGGCGTCGGCGAGCAGGGCCTCGGCCTCGGCGCGGATGGCCCGCGCCTCGTCGAGTTCCCGCCGCGTATCGGCGATCCGCTGGTCAAGGCCGGCGGCGATCCGCTGCGGCGCCTTGCCGATGAAGATCGCGAGCAGGATGAATATCGTAAGCGAGACATAGACCCAGACTTCGGCGGACAGGCCGAGCAGGGTTTCCTCGTGATGCACCGGCACTTCCGTGCCGGTAACCGTCCCGTGAGCCGGGTCCAGGACGACCATGTTGGTGGTTTCTTCCATCAAAACCTCCCTCAGGCCGCCTGGCGGACGACGGACGACACCGCGGTCGCGACCTCGTCCTCGGCCGGTTTGTCGCCCGTCAGACGGGCGACGATCTCGGCCGCCGCTTCGGTGGCGATACGTTCGATCTCGGCGGTCGCGCCTTCACGCGCCCGGACGATGCCCGCCTGGGCCTCGCCGATGCGGGCTTCAAGCTCCCGTCCGAGTTCTGCAAGACGCGCTTCAGTGGAGCGGCCGGCTTCGCCCTTGGCTTCGCCGACCGACTGCTGCGCCTTGGCCTGGGCCTCGGCGATCGCTGCCTCATAATCCGCCCGGATACGGTCGGCATCGGTCTTCGCATTCGCCGCGGTCGACAGGTCGTCGCCGACCGTGCGCTCACGCTCGTCCACCACCCGGCCGATCTTGGGCAGGGTCGCTTTGATGATCCCGAAATACAGGATCAGGAAGAAGACCGTCAGCCATGCAAGCTGCGGCACGAAATTGGCGAGATCGAATTGAGGCATCTGATCCCCGTCTCAGGCAAGCGGATGAACGACACGCCGGAGCGGCTTATGCCGCCCCGGCAGGATCGTTCAGCCGAAAGCGAGTGCCAGCGCGACGACGGCGGCGATGAGGCCGAGCGCTTCGGTCACCGCGAAGCCGAAAATCAGGCGGCCGCCCATCTTGGCGTCAGCCGCCGGATTGCGCAGCGCGCCCGACAGATAGTTGCCGAAGATGAGGCCCACGCCGATCGCGGCGAGACCCGCGCCGACCGCTGCAATGCCCGCGCCGATGACCTTGGCCGATGCTGGATCCATGATTGTGACCTTTCCGTTCGATTATTGGTTGCAGATGATCAGTGAAGATTGACCGCGTCGTTCAGGTAGATCGAAGCGAGCAAAGCGAAGACATAGGCCTGAACCACCGCGATCAGCAGCTCCAGCGCCGACAGGGCGACGTTGACGCCCAGCGGCAGGATGCCGAACACGCCCAGCGACACCACGAAGGTGCCGAACACCTTCAGCAGCACGTGCCCGGCCGTCATGTTGGCGAACAGACGAATGGCAAGCGTGAAGGGGCGCGACAGGAAGCTCAGGAACTCGATGAAGGCGACGAACATCGCCAGCGGGAAGAAGGTGTCCTTCGGCCAGAACAGGCTGAAGAAATGCAGGCCGTGGCGCGCGAAGCCGACGATGCAGACGGTGGCGAAGACCAGCACGGCAAGGCCCAGCGTCACGGCGATGTGGCTGGTCGGCGTGAAGGCGCCCACCCAGGGCAGCAGGCCCAGCAGGTTGCAGGCCAGCACGAAAAGGAAGATCGAGAAGATCAGAGGGACGTAGCGCCGGCCTTCCGGGCCGACATTCTCGTCGAGCATGCTGCGGATGAAGTCATAGACATATTCGACCGCCGCCTGCCACCGGCCGGGGACGAGCGCCGGCTTGGCGGTGCCCACGAACAGGAAACCGGCAATGCACAGCAGCGCGATCAGCATCCACAAGGAGGAGTTGGTGAACGAGACGTCATAGGCGCCCAGAGCCAGCGGCTTCAGGCGGACAATCTCGAACTGCTCCATCGGGTTGGCCATTATGCGCCCTTATCACTCTGGTCGTTGTCGGGAGAGGCATCGAACTGCTTCGACGTGGTCATCGCGCGGCGCGTGCCGGCGGCGAAACCGAGAAGAAGAAACAGAATCATCAACCAGGGCGACGTACCCAGCCAGCCGTCGAGAAGCCAGCCGAGAAACGCCGAGACAAGCACGGTGCCGACGAATTCGATACCGATCGCCCAGCCCCGCCCCTCGGCGCGGGCCTCGGAAGCGGAGATGCCACGATCCTGCGCCGCCTTCGCATCCGCGATGCGGCGGTCAAGCTCGTCTCCGTCGGTCCGACGATCGTCAGCCAATGCTTCGCCCCGGTTAGAAAAATGCCGCCGGGATAACATCCAAGCGACAATATCCGGCGGTTCCCCGCCGGTCGCGGGCTCGTCTAGGGAAGGGTTGCGAATGTGTCAACCGATGGCGGGAAAAGCCCCTTCCCGCATCACGCCACCAACCCGAATCGACGATGCCGCTACTCCGCCGCGAGCAGCGTTTCGGCGGCCTGGAGATCGACCGAGACGAGGCGGCTGATCCCCCGCTCCACCATGGTGACGCCATAGAGGCGATGCATGCGGCTCATCGTCACCGCATTGTGCGTGACGATCAGGAACCGCGTATCGGTATCGCTCGCCATGCGGTCCAGCAGATCGCAAAAGCGTTCGACATTGGCGTCGTCGAGCGGCGCATCGACCTCGTCCAGCACGCAGATCGGCGCCGGATTGGTGAGGAACAGGGCAAAGATCAGGGCAACGGCGGTCAGCGCCTGCTCCCCGCCCGACAACAGCGTCAGGCTGGCCAGCTTCTTGCCGGGCGGCTGGGCCATGATCTCCAGCCCGGCCTCCAGCGGATCGTCCGATTCGACCAGCGCCAGATGCGCCTGCCCGCCGACGAACAGGGTGGTGAACAGCGTGCGGAAATGGCCATCCACCGCCTCGAACGCGGTCAGCAAACGCGCCCGTCCCTCCCGATTGAGACTGCCGATCGAGCCGCGCAGACGATGGATGGCCTGGGTCAGCTCGTCCCGTTCCGAAACGGTGGTGGCGTGGCGCTCCTCAAGCTCGGCGAGTTCCTGCTCGGCAACCAGATTGACGGGACCGAGCCGTTCGCGATCGAGCGTCAGCCGCTCAAAGCGCGCCGAGCTTTCGCTGACGCTGCCGGTTTCGGTCTCCTCGAAGCCGATGCGGCCGGGCAGCAAGGGCGGCGGGCATTCGAAGCGCTCGCCGGAGATGCGCCCCATCTCGACGCGCCGCAGTTCCTGATTCTCCGCCCGGGCGACGGCACCGGCCCGTGCCTCGCGCGCTTCCGCGACGCCCTCGGCAATCGCTCCGAGGATCTCGGCGGCTTCCCGCGCGGCGGATTCACTGTTGCGAAGCTGCTCGGTCGCGCGGCCCGCATCCTCCCGCGCCTGCTGCGCGCGTTCGGAAAGCGCCTGCGCGCGCGTGGCGAAACGCGCGGGCGCGTCGGCGAGAATGGCGCGCTGCCCGCCCAGCGCGGCATCGCGCTCGTCCAGTTCCTCGCTGCGCCGGCCGGCATCGGCGGCACGCCCCTGCCAGCCCTCGATCTCGCGGATCACCGCCTTCAACCGGCTTTCGTCGCCATCGAGCTGGCGGCGCAACTGGCCGTCTTCCGCGCGAATCGCGGCAAGGGCGGCGCGGGCGGCATCGGCGGCGCGGCGGGCCTCGGCGGCAGCCTGCGCCGAATCGTCGGGCCGGGGCAATGCGGCGAGGCCTTCCGCCGCGCCATCGCAGGCCTGCTGCGCCGAATCACGCGCGCCGCGTGCCGCGCCGCATTGCTCGGCGACCGCGCCGACACGCGCCTGAAGCCGTTCGGCGGCGGCGCGGGCCGAGGACAGGCGCGCTTCGACGGTGCGGCGATCGCGTTCGGCCCGGTCGAGCGCCGCACGTGCCTCACCTTCCTCCCGCCGCGCATCGGCCTGCGCCGCATTAGCCTGCGCGAGCGCCTGTTCGGCGGCTTCGACCTCGGTCCTGACGGCCGGCAACGCTGCCTCGATCGCGACCAGCCGGTTGGCCTGCACCAGCCGTTCCGCCGCCGCCTGACCGGAACCGGAGGCAACGAACCC
>CAZACH010000192.1:0-4559 GCA_964483275.1 uncultured Sphingomonadaceae bacterium
GCTGGAAAAGTTCGAGAAGGCGGACGTCCCCGCCGCCCGCACCGCGCTGCCCGCGCAGCCGGCGACGGTGGATCAGATCGTTGCGGCGATGCGCCGGGCGATGCCGGTCGGGCGCTAGAGCGCCGTCCGTAGCGCGCCGTCCGCTGCCGTCCGCTCCTGATCCCCCCAACTTCCGTTCGTCCTGAGCCTGTCGAAGGTCGACAGCACCGATCCCATCATCCGTTCGGTACGGGTTTCGAGTCTTGCGCTGTCGTCCTTCGACAGGCTCAGGACGAACGGAATTGGGACGGTGGCAGGGTAGCGCGGATTTGGTCAAAGCCCCCGAGCCATGCTGCGAGGGCTTTGCCCGGTCACACCCGCATCGGCATCAGCACGTAGAGCGCCGGGGCGTTCTCGCCCTCGCGGATCAGCGTCGGGGCGGCGGCGTCGGCGAGGTGGACCTCGACATTGTCGCCCTCGATCTGGCCGAGGATGTCGAGCAGGTAGCGCGCGTTGAAGCCGATCTCCAGCGGCTCGGACGTGTAGGCGGCGGCCACCTCCTCCTCGGCGCGGCCGTTTTCCGGGCTGGTCACGGACAGGGTGACGCGGCCCTGGTCGACGGCGATCTTGACGGCGCGCGTCTTCTCGCTGGCGATGGTGGCGACGCGGTCGACGCCCTGGGCGAAGCTCTTGGGGTCGATGGTCAGCAGCCGGTCGTTGGCGGTCGGGATGACGCGGCTGTAATCCGGGAAAGTGCCGTCGATCAGCTTGCTGGTCAGCACCGCATTGCCCAGCCCGAAGCGGATCTTGGTGGCGGACAGGGAGACATCCACGCCGCCATCGGCCTCGTCGAGCAGCTTGCGGATCTCGGCCACGCATTTGCGTGGCACGATGACGTCCGGCATGCCCGTCGCGCCGTCCGGCTGCGCCACGGTGACGCGGGCGAGGCGGTGGCCGTCGGTCGCCGCCGCCTTCAGCACGCCGTCGGCGACATGCAGGAAGATGCCGTTCAGATAATAGCGCGTCTCCTCGGTCGAGATGGCGAAGCGCGTCTTGTCGATGATCTGGCGCAGCGTTTCGGCCGGCAGGGAGAAATGGGTCGGCAGGTCGCCTTCCGCGATGATCGGGAAATCGTCGCGCGGCAGCGTGGCGAGGTTGAAGCGCGACCGGCCGCAGACCACGGTCATCTTGCCCTCGGCGGCGGTCAGTTCGACCTGCGCGCCGTCGGGCAGCTTGCGGACGATGTCGAACAGCGTGTGTGCGGAAATCGTCGTCGCGCCCGGCTGCGTCACCGTGGCCGGCGCGGTATCGACGATCTGGAGGTCGAGGTCGGTCGCCATCAGGCGCAGCGTGCCGCCGGCGCCGGAGGGATCGCCGGATGCCTCGATCAGCACGTTCGACAGGATCGGAATCGTATTGCGCCGTTCGACCACCGATTGAACGTGACCAAGGCTTTTCAACAGGACAGCGCGTTCAATCGTCGCCTTCATAAGGTAATCGGCCCCACCGTTAGTTCTCGCGGGCGCGACTATAGCGAGACAGGGCGCGCGCGCCAGTGGCTTTGCGTATCGGACTGGAAGGAAAAAAGGGGGCGGCAACGCGCGCGCCGCCCCCTGCACGGATCAGAAGCGGAAGCCGAAGCCCGCGACGACCTGGTGCTTCTCGAACCCGGCTTCATAGTTGGAATAGCGATATTCGCCCTTCACGAAGCTGTTCGGCCCGATGGCATATTCGAGGCCGGCGCCCAGGCGCAGGCCGTCATAATTGTCGCTGACGCGGAAATCGTCGACGCCGGTGGCGCCGTCGTCATAGGCCAGCTTGAAGCGGGCATTGGTGTAGCCCGCCTTACCATAGAGCAGGGTGTTCTCGTTGAGCAGCGTGCCGACGCGGGCGCCGACATAGAGGTCGCGGCCGGTGCGCGAGCACAGGCGATCGCCGGCGACGGCGAAGTCGCGCGCGCAGGTCTTGGTGGTGGAATCGGCGAACTCGCCTTCCAGACCGACGACGAGGTTGCTCATCTGGGTGTCATAGCCGACGCCGAAGCCATAGGCGACGCCGCTCTTGCCACCGTCATTCTGGACCCGATCCCAACCGATGATGCCTTCGGCCCGCGCGCCGGTGAAGGGCGAGGCCGACTGGGCGAGGGCCGGGGTCGCAATGGCGGCCGCGGCGATGGCGAAGGGAACGATCAACTTACGCATTGGAAACTCCTGCTTATATTCATGCCCGCGCAACCGGCGGGACGGGGCATGCTTAACAGGCTGGACGGACGTTGCATGAACCTCACATAACAATAGAGAACTGTTGCAAAGTCGCAACGGTGGTGCAACGAGAGGCGGCATGAAACGCACGATCGCGGTGGGCATGGCGGTGATTCTGGCAACGGCGACGCCGGCTGCGGCGCGTGACGCGCTTGGCGTGTTCGGCAAGTGGGGCGCCTTTCGCGATGTGGAGAAGGGGCGCTGCTTCGCCATCGCGCGGCCGAGCCACCTTGCCCGGCCGATGGGCAATTGGCGGCCCTTCGCCTCGGTCGCGACATGGCCGAAGAACAAGGTGCGCAATCAGGTTCACATCCGCCTGTCGCGCATGCGCAAGCCCGATACGCCGCTCACCCTGTCGATCGACGGGCGACGCTTCACGCTGGTCACGGCGGGGCCGGAGGCGTGGGCGCCCGATGCCCGCACCGACGCCGCCATCGTCGCGGCGATGCGCTCGGCCCGCACGATGATCGCCAGCGGCCGCGACCGCGACGGCAACCGCATCGTCGACACCTATCCGCTGCAAGGCGCGGCGACGGCGATCGACGCGGCGGCGCTGGGCTGCGCCAAGGCGATGAACTGAGCGCGGCATCTGGAAATTGCCGCATTTCGGGCCTATGTGGCGGCCATGCAGATTCCCGGCCATATCGATCCCGTGCCCGTGCCGCGCGGCCAGCCCGAACGCGCCGACGGCCGCGTCGACCTCGCCGGCCTGACGCGCGAGGAAATCCGCGCCGCGCTCGAGGCGGCGGGGCTTGAGCCGAAGGCGGCCAAGCTGCGCACCAAGCAGCTGTGGCACTGGATTTACAATCGCGGCGCCACCGACTTCGCGCTGATGACCGACATCAGCAAGGACGTCCGCGCCATGCTGGCGACGCGCTTCGTCGTCGGCCGGCCGGAAGTGGTCGAGGCGCAGGTGTCGACCGACGGCACGCGCAAATGGCTGCTGCGCTCGCCCGACGGGCAGGATTACGAGATGGTGTTCATCCCCGATGCCGATCGGGGAACGCTGTGCGTGTCGAGCCAGGTCGGCTGCACGCTCAACTGCCGCTTCTGCTATACCGGCACGATGAAGCTGGTGCGCAACCTGACGGCCGGCGAGATCGTCGGGCAGGTCATGCTCGCGCGCGACGCGCTCGGCGAATGGCCGTCCGCGCCGGAAGGGCGGCTGCTGACCAACATCGTCATGATGGGCATGGGCGAGCCGCTCTATAATTTCGACAACGTCAAGCAGGCGCTGCAGGTGGTGATGGACGGCGACGGCCTGTCGCTGTCGAAGCGGCGCATCACCCTGTCGACCTCCGGCGTCGTGCCGATGATGGCGCGCGCGGGGACCGAGATCGGCGTCAATCTCGCCGTGTCGCTACACGCCGTCACCAAGGAGGTGCGCGACGAGATCGTGCCCCTCAATCGCAAATATGGCATCGAGGAACTGCTGGCCGCCTGCGCCGCCTATCCCGGCGCCAACAACGCCAGGCGCATCACCTTCGAATATGTGATGCTGAAGGGCAAGAACGACCGCGACGAAGACGCCCACGAACTGGTGCGGCTGCTGCGCCACTATGATCTGCCGGCAAAGGTCAATCTGATTCCATGGAACCCCTGGCCGGGCGCCGCCTATGAAACCAGCGACCCAGCACAAGTGCAGCGCTTCTCCGACATCGTCTATCGCGCCGGCATCTCCGCCCCCATCCGCCGCCCGCGCGGCCGCGACATCATGGCCGCATGCGGACAACTCAAATCCTCATCCGAAAAACTGTCCCGCGCCGAACTGGACCGCCGCGCGGAGGAGAAACAGGCGGCGCTGTAGGCGGCCTCGGGCTTTGCGGTTTTTTGCCTCCGGCGGGCAGAGGATGTCATCCCCTGCACCCCACCACTTGGCGTGGGTATTGGAAATGCGAACGTCGTGTTGGGGGCTGGAATAGAAAGTCTGCGGCGCTGAGAAGATAGCGCCGCAGGCTTTCTATCTCAGCGATTATTCACGCCGCCTGGAACGAGCCACCACCGCAAAAGTCTGTGGGTGCAGGGGCTTCAAGCCCCTGCCCGCCGGAGGCAAAAAATCAAACGTCCGGCCGCAACAGATGCAGCTTCGCCTTCCCCACCTGTCGGTCGGCGACGATGTGGAAGCCTTCTGCTTCCGGCGCTTCGTCGCGGGCGGTTTCGATGCTGATCCAGCTATGTGGTGCGATCCAGCCGCTGGTGCGGGCGGATTGCAGCGCGGCGGTTGCCAGTCCGCTGCGATAGGGGGGGTCGAGGAACAGCAGGTCGGCCGGGGCTTCGGCGCGTGGCAGGGCGGTGGCGTCGTGGCCGATCAATCGTGCG
>CAZACH010000193.1:0-4558 GCA_964483275.1 uncultured Sphingomonadaceae bacterium
GCCGCCTTGCGCAGTTCCTCCAGCAGGATCAGCCCGGTCGCATCGCGCTGCCAGATGTAATACTGGACATCCAGCGCCGCTTCCGCCGTGCGGATCAGCGCGACCCGCGCGGCAAAGGCGTCGGGGCCGTCGATCAGCGGCATGACGCCGCTATCCCCGTTCTGTCCCGGCGACGACAGGGCGAGCCGGCCGAGCCTCGTTTCCGACGATGCGGCCACCGCCCTGCCGACGGTCCGGCCTTCAAGGGACGGCGGGCGGAATATGGCATGTGCCGCCAGCAGGAGCACGACGATCAGGGCTATGGCGAGGCCAGCCTTTACCAACACGTCCCTTGCGCTCCTGCTGCTTCCCAAGACCCACTGTGACCTGCCGCCGGTTTCGTGGGTAGCAGGTCAGGCTAACATGACGCGGGCCTCAAACTCCATGGGTCTGGGATAGCCCGACTTCCAATGGCCGCCGACGCGGAACAAATGACAACCGGCGCGGGCCTTCTGGCTGGATCGAAGCCCGGTGGCAGGTCGTTGTATCTGTCAGGGCTGATGCCGCGACAGGGGCGGTTTTCACTGTTTGCAACGCCCGACCCGAATGCAATGGTTGTGCAAGGATCACGGCAAGCCCGTTCACACCATAGCAGAGGAGTTGAGGCCATGACCAAGGGATCGGACCTGTTTGTCGCCGCGCTGGAGAATGAGGGGGTGGATCGTATCTTCGGCGTTCCGGGCGAGGAAAACCTCGACATGGTGGAATCGCTGCGCAACTCCGGCATCGAACTGGTTCTGGTGCGGCACGAACAGGCGGCGGCCTTCATGGCGGCGACGCATGGGCGGCTGACCGGCAGGCCCGGCGTCTGCCTTGCCACGCTTGGGCCCGGCGCGCTGAACTTTTCGACCGGCGCGGCCTATGCGCATCTTGGCGCCATGCCGATGATCCTGATCACCGGCCAGAAGCCGGTGATGAGCGCGCGCCAGGCGCGGTTCCAGATCGTCGATATCGTGGCCTCGATGCGGCCCCTGACCAAGATGACGCGCCAGATCGTCAGCGCCGCGGCCATCCCCGCGACGGTGCGCGATGCCTTCCGCGTCGCGATGGAGGAACGTCCCGGCCCCGTCCATCTGGAACTGCCCGAGGATGTCGCCTCTGCCTCGGTCGAGGGCGCCGCCCTGATCCCGCCCCATGCGCTGGACCGGCCCATCGCCCAAGGGCCCGCGCTGGACGCCGCGGCGCAGATGATCCTTGCCGCCAAGCGCCCCTTGGTGATGATCGGCGCGGCCGGAAACCGCCCCTCGCTGGTCGAGCCGCTTTCGGCCTTCATCGCGCGCACCGGCCTGCCGTTCTTCAACACCCAGATGGGCAAGGGGGCGGTCAATGGCGGGTCGAACCTTTACATGGGCACCGCAGCACTGTCGGAAGGCGACTATGTCCACGAGGCGGTCGAACGTGCGGACCTGATCATCGCCATCGGTCATGACACGATCGAAAAGCCGCCTTTCCTGATGGAAAGCGAAGGCGGCCCGAAGGTCATCGATATCGGCTATCAGTCGGCCACCGTCGAACAGGTCTATCACCCGGATTTCGAGGTGATCGGCGATATCGGGGCAACGGTCCTGGCGCTGGCGGACCGGCTGGAAGGCCGACTTGTCGCGGATGAAGGCATGGCCGCCCTGCGCCAGCGCATCCTTGCCCGTCTCAACGACCGGGCCGAGGAGGACCGTTTCCCGATCACGCCGCAGCGCATTGTCCATGATGTCCGCAAGGTCATGCCCGAGGACGGCATCGTCTGTCTGGACAATGGCATGTACAAGATCTGGTTTGCCCGCAATTACCGCACCCATGTCGCCAATACCCTTCTGCTGGACAATGCGCTGGCCACGATGGGGGCGGGCCTGCCCTCGGCGATGATGGCGGCGATGCTGCATCCCGACCGCCGGGTCATGGCGGTCTGCGGCGATGGCGGATTCATGATGAACTCGCAGGAGATGGAAACGGCGGTGCGCTTGGGGCTGAACCTTGTCGTGGTCATCCTGAACGACAGCGCCTATGGCATGATCCGCTGGAAACAGGCGGTGGACGGCTTCCCCGATTTCGGCATGAGCTTCGGCAACCCGGATTTCGTCCGCTATGCCGAAAGCTATGGCGCCAAGGGGTCGCGGGTGACGGCGGTCGCGGATCTGGTGCCGACACTTGAGGCCGCCTTTACCGGCGGCGGCGTCCATCTGGTCGATGTGCCGATCGATTATTCCGAAAACACCCGCGTGCTGGTCGAGGAATTGCGCAACCGCAACCCGGACGTGGAATGCGCCTGAGAGCGCCTCAGGGGTAGGAGCCGCAAGGAGAGCGACAATGCTGAAGGTCATGCAGGCTTTCGATCGTCAGGTGATGGCCGAGATCGAGACCGACGATGCCGCCGCGCTGGAGCACAAGCTGCAAGCGGCCGAACGTGTCTTTCAGGACCGCGACGGCTGGCTGCCGCCCCACCCACGCATCGCCACCCTGCGCCGGCTGGCCGCGCTGCTCGAGGGCAGGCGCGATCACCTTGCCATGCAGATCGCCCGCGAGGGCGGCAAGCCGCTGCCCGACGCGATCATCGAGGTGAGCCGGGCCATCGACGGCGTGCAGAACGCGGCGGACGAGCTGCGCAACCTCGCGGGAAGGGAAATCCCGATGGGGCTGTCGGCGGCGGCCGAGAACCGTTGGGCCTTCACGACAAAGGAACCCGTCGGCATCGTCGCGGCGATCTCGGCCTTCAACCATCCGCTGAACCTGATCGTGCATCAGGTCGCACCCGCCATCGCAACCGGCTGCCCGGTCATCATCAAACCGGCGAGCACCACGCCGCTGTCCTGTCTCGATTTCGTGGCGCTGGTGCATGAGGCCGGGTTGTCTGAGCCTTGGTGCCAGACCCTCATCACCGCGGATAACGATCTGGCCGAAAGGCTGGCGACCGACCGGCGCATCGGTTTTCTCAGCTTCATCGGCTCGGCCCGGGTGGGCTGGTCACTGCATGGCAAGCTGGCACCGGGCACGCGTTCGGCGCTGGAACATGGCGGTGCGGCACCCGCCATCATCGACCGCAGCGCCGATCTGGACAAGATTATTGAGCCTGTCGTCAAGGGTGGCTATTACCATGCGGGGCAGGTCTGCGTCTCGACGCAGCGCATTTTCGTTCACAACGACATCGCCGACGAATTCACGCAAAGACTGATCGCCCGCGTCGAAAATCTGCGCGTCGCGGACCCCGCCCTGCACGACACCGAGGTCGGCCCCCTGATCCTGCCGCGCGAAGCCGACCGGGTGGCCGAATGGATCGCGGAGGCAGTCAGCGGCGGCGCCACCCTGGCCGTGGGCGGCAACCGCCTGTCCGGGACCACCCTGCAACCGGCGGTCCTGCTCGATCCCGCAACTGACGCGAGGATCTCGACCCAAGAGGTCTTCGGCCCCGTGGTCACGATCTGGCGCTATGGCGATCTGGACGATGCCATCGCGCGGGCGAATGCGCTGCCCACCGCCTTTCAGGCCAGCATCTTCGCGCAGGATATCGACGCAGCGATGCGCGCGGCGGACCGACTGGACGCCTCGGCGGTGATGATCAACGACCCTACGGTCTTCCGGACCGACTGGATGCCCTTCGCCGGGCGCAGGCAATCCGGATATGGCACCGGCGGCATCCCCTATACCATGCAGGACATGACCCAGGAAAAGATGATCCTGATACACCGGGGGTGATCGCCCGGCGCGGGCCTTGCCGTCAACGCAAGGGAAAGCGGCGGGCAATGAACTCGACGAAGCTGCCCAGCTTGCGGGTCCGGCGCCGGTCGGGCGCGGTCAGAAGATGCATGGGCCGCGAGGCGTGCCGCCAATCGGGCAGCAGCGGGATCAGTAGCCCCTTGTCGATGTCGTCCTGAAGCAGGATGCGCGGCTGAAGGATGATCCCCAGCCCCGCCAGCGCCGCCATGCGCAGGGCATGGCCGATATTGACGGTCAGGGGGCCATGCACCGCCACGGCCTCGGTCGCGCCGCCCGGTCCTTTGAATACCCATTCATGGCCCGGTGCCCAATAGGCAAAGCCGAGGCAGGCGTAATCGGCCAGATCGGTAGAGTGTTGCGTGTCCGGGGACGATGACGTCACCAGCAACAAGGTCGTCCGGCAGATGGAGGACCGCATCCGTGAACTCGAACGCCAGCTTGGGCGTAAAACCCTTGAGGTCGAGATCCTGTGCGAGGCCCTGACAGGTCACAGTCAAAAAACCGACCTTGCTCGCGCGGTCGCCGCTGAAGGGCGATTTCCGGTGAAGGACGTGGCGGATCCCGGGCGTATAGCCCGCTCGAACCTGATCGATTGGTTGAAGGGCAGGACGAAGCCGCGTCGGCGCTATCATAAAGCGCAAGATGCGGCGCTGGTGCCAAGGATAAACACCCAATGGGCTCCAATCGCGACTGGATGAAAGACCAGCGGCAGGTCAGATGCACTACGCACGTTAGAAAAATGGCGACAAATACACGATAGATATTGGCGTGATTTCTATTGAGTAGAGATGCACCCGGGCGTATTCAGGGTCAT
>CAZACH010000194.1:0-4546 GCA_964483275.1 uncultured Sphingomonadaceae bacterium
ACATCCTCCCCCTGATGCCGGTCGACCTCGCCGATGAAACGAAGCGTGAGATGCAACTGCGCATCGTCCTGCCAGCGGGCCTTGGCGATGCCGCCCATCGCGCCGAGCAACAGGTCCCGGATGTGCGGCGGCGGCTGAACGGCGACGAAAAGACGGTGCATGGCGTTGCCAGCCTATCGCCACCGAGCCGATCCGGCCAGCCGAGCAATGTTTCGTTACAAAAAACGGCAGGGAACCTCCGCCACTTTAACTTGAAAACAAGCTGATATCCGACGATATTGGTCGGGCAAACGGCTGTCGCGCCTTGGCGGCCGCCAGTTAGGAATGGAGTGAAATGGCAAATTGGTCCGATCCCCGCCCGGCAGCCACGCAGACCGCGGGCCGTGCAGGCACGAGCGAGGTCGCCTTCGATGCCGGCCTGCGCAGCTACATGCTGTCCGTCTACAACTATATGGCGTCCGGCGTCCTGCTGACCGGCATCGTCGCCCTGCTGTTCGCCAACAGCGGCATGGCGGCGCAGGTGTTCGGCAGCCCCGGAATCCTGAAATGGGTCATCATGCTGTCGCCGCTGGCGATCGTCATGGTGCTCAGCTTCGGCGTCAACCGCCTGTCCGAACCCGCCGCCAAGGCCCTCTATTGGGGCTATGCGGTGTTGATGGGCCTGTCGCTGTCCACCATTTTCCTCGCCTACACCGGCACCTCGATCGCCACGACCTTCTTCGCCAGCGCCGCCGCCTTCGGTGGCCTCAGCCTCTATGGCTACACGACGAAGCGGGACCTGTCGGTGTTCGGCACCTTCCTGATCATGGGCCTCGTCGGCCTGATCGTCGCCAGCCTCATCAACCTTTTCATGCAGTCCAGCGCGATGAGCCTGGTGATCAGCTTCATCGGCGTCCTGCTGTTCGCGGGCCTCACCGCCTATGACACGCAGAAGATCAAGAGCATGTACTTCGCGGTCGCCGGTTCCGACTTCTACGGCAAGTCGGTGGTGATGGGCGCGCTGACGCTCTATCTCGACTTCATCAACCTGTTCCTTTTCCTGCTGCGCTTCATGGGCGATCGCCGCTAAGGCACAGCCGGCAAGAACCCGGAAAACAGGCCCGGCGGGGGAAACCTCGCCGGGCTTTTTCGTGGCTATTCGGCCGGCGTGGCGAGGTGGGCGCTGAGGAAGGCGACGGTGCGCGACCAGGCGATGCGGGCCGCGCTCGCATTGTAGCGTTCGAGCGAGGTGTCGTTGTTGAAGGCGTGCTGGGTGCCCTCATACATATGCGCCTCGGCATTGACGCCCGCTATTTTCAAGGCCTGCACCCAGGCATCGGCAGTCTCGTTCACGCGCGGGTCTTCGCCGGCATATTGCAGCAGCATCGCCGCCTTGACGCGGGACGCCGCCGCCGGATCGCCGGGCGGGCCGTAATAGGGCACGCCGGCATCGAGGCGCGGGCCGGCGGCGATGGCGAGGCGATTGACGAGGCCGCCGCCCCAGCAGAAGCCGATCGCCCCGACCTTGCCGTTGGCGCGTGGCATGCGGCGCATCCAGTCGAGCGTTGCCACCGCGTCGGCGACGGTCTGGCCGGCGTTGAGCTGGCCGATGGCAGTGCGCGCCGCGTCCTCGTCGGTGGGCGTGCCGCCGGAAACGGTCAGGAAATCGGGGGCGACGGCGATGAAGCCCTCGCGCGCCATGCGGCGGGTGACATCCTCGATATGGGCGTTGAGGCCCCGGTTCTCGTGGATCACCATGACGGCGGGCAGCCGGTCGGTCCGGTGGCGCGGCGACACCAGATAGCCCTTGAGCTGGCGCCCGCCCGCCACCGGCCACTGCACGCGGCGGGCGGCAAGGTCGGGGTCCTCGGGATCGGAGATCGCGGCGGCGGCCGGGTTGGCGGCGATTCCGGCGACCAGCAACTGCGCCGCGGCCATGCCCCCGGCCAGCTTCGCCATATCGGCCATGAAGGCGCGGCGGTCGCCGCCTTCGTGCGTGAAGCGGTCATAAAGGCGGATCGCCGCCGCGCGGATGGCTGGATCGGTCATGCAACGATCATGGACCCAGGCGCGATCGCAGGGAAGGGGGCATCGCCCGCACGCCCCGCTAACCGCGATGGCGGCGGCGGAAGTCGGACGGGCTCTCGCCGGTCAGCCGCGTGAAGGCCTTGGCGAAGGCGCTCAGCGAATTATAGCCGGCGTCGGCGGCGACGTCGGTGATGCGCTGTCCCTCGCACAGCGCGCCCATGGCGTGAAGCAGGCGCAACTGCCCCCGCCAGGCCTGCCAGCTCATGCCGGTCTGCTGGCGGAACAGGCGGCGGAAGCTGCGCTCGGCCATGCGTGCCGCATCCAGCGCCGTGGCCAGCGTCGCCGCGCCGGGATCGGCGCTGGCCCGGTCCATCGCCCGGACGATGGCGGGATGATCGGCGCGGGGCAGGAACAGCGGCAATTCGCTTTGCAGCCAGTCGCGGCACAGCAGGGACAGGGTGTGGAAGAAGCTGACGGCGAGCGGGTCGTCCTCGCCCGCGCCCAGGGGCCAGCGCATGGCGTACAGGATCATCTCGCGCATCATCGGCCCGGCGATGAGGATGCGGATACGACCGGACGCATCCGCCACCGCTTGCGGTGAGAAATAGAGCGAAGCGCCCTCGTCGCCGCCGATCAGCGTGCGGTGGCGCGTGCCCGCCGGAATCCACGCGGCGCGGCCGGCCGGCAGGACATGGCGACCCGATGCCGTTTCGATCCACGTCGCGCCGCGCATGGCATGGATAAGCTGATGATAGGGATGGCTGTGCCAGTCATAGGCGACGTTCCGGGCGGGATCGTCGAAGGCGAAGGCCAGCCCACGCGGACGATCGAGGCCGTAATCGGCAAGCGCTTGCCTGGTTTCTTCAGGGTCGAGAGTCTTCATGGCCGTTGAGCGTCTAAAAATGTCCGTCCGACGTTAGCCGGCCGCAGGCGCTCCGGCTATGCCCTTCTCACAGAAAGGATGGAAAAATGGACAGCCAGACCGCGCATAATCACAGGATCGTCGAGCAGTTCACACGATGGGCGCAGCCTTTTTCGGATCTGCCGATTCACGCCGAGCAGGAGGCGATGGCGATGACGCTGGAGGCTTGCGCCGTCGCGCCGGGCATGGCGGTGCTCGACGTGGCGTGCGGGCCGGGCATCGTCGCCTGCGCGCTCGCCGGGAAGGGGGGGCATGTGACGGGCATCGACCTCACACCCGCGATGATCGAAACGGCCCGCGCGCGGCAGCGGCAGACGGGGTTGACCGGCATGGATTGGCGGGTCGGCAATGCCACGGAATTGCCTTTCGCTGAGGGCGCCTTCGACCGGGTGGTGACGCGCTACAGCTTCCACCATTTGCAGGACCCCGCCGCCGCGCTTGCGGAGATGAAGCGGGTCTGCCGCCCCGGTGGCCGCGTCGTGGTGATCGACGCAACGCCATCGCCCGAAACGCAAGCCGCCTATGACCGCATGGAGACGGTGCGCGACCCGTCCCACACGAGCGCGCTGACCCTGGATCAACTGCGCGGGCTGGGCCGGGATGCTGGCCTGCGGGAAGTGGCGGTGACCGGCTATCGTCTCGAAGCTCTGCTCGCCAGCCTTGCCGATGCGCATGACATGGCGGCCCTCGATGCCCTGTTCGATGCCGATATCGAGTCGGGTCAGGACAGGATCGGCGTTGGTGCGTGGCGCGCAGCGGACGGCATCCGCTTCCATTTCCCGATTTCGATCGTCGCGTGGGCGCGCTGATCGAGAATTGAACCGGCCGGCAAAGCAAAGGGCCGGGGAGCAGTCGCCCCTCGGCCCTTGCCATTTTACCGCGCGAAGCGGGGTCAGGCGGTCTGCTTGACCGGCTTCTTGCCACCCTTGCGCGGCGGCTTGGGGGCGCCGGCGGTGATCTCGAAGGCCAGCGCGCCGTCCTTGAGGCGGACGCGGACCTCGCCGCCGTGGACGAGCTTGCCGAACAGCAGTTCCTCGGCCAGCGGCTGCTTGATCTTCTCCTGCATCAGCCGGCCCATCGGGCGCGCGCCATAGAGCTTGTCATAGCCGCGCTCGGTCAGCCACGCCTTGGCCTCGTCGCTGAGGTGAATGTGGACGTCGCGGTCGGCGAGTTGCAGTTCGAGTTGCAGGATGAACTTGTCGACGACGCGGGCGACCACTTCCGGCGGCAGATAGGCGAAGGGCACCACCGCATCCAGGCGGTTGCGGAACTCCGGCGTGAACATCCGCTTGATCGCCTCCTCATCCTCGCCCTCGCGGGTGACGTTGCCGAAGCCGACGCCCTCGCGCGCCATGTCGGACGCGCCGGCATTGGTCGTCATGATCAGGATGACGTTGCGGAAATCCACCGTCTTGCCGTGGTGATCGGTGAGCTTGCCGTTGTCCATCACCTGCAGCAGGATGTTGAACAGGTCCGGGTGCGCCTTCTCGATCTCGTCGAGCAGCAGCACCGAATGGGGGTGCTGGTCGACCGCGTCGGTGAGCAGGCCGCCCTGATCATAGCCGACATAGCCCGGCGGCGCGCCGATCAGCCGGCTGACCGAGTGGCGTTCCATAT
>CAZACH010000195.1:0-4530 GCA_964483275.1 uncultured Sphingomonadaceae bacterium
CGTCCTTCGACAGGCTCAGGACGAACGGAAGCAGCGTGTGGGGGAAGGTGAGAGACGGGGCGCCCCTCAACGCGCCCGCCAGTCTCCCGTCGCCGCCTGCCAGACGGAGACGGCCGCGACGGCGGCGGTATCGGCGCGCAGCACGCGGGGGCCGAGGCTGACGCGCACCGCCTTGGGGTGCGCGACCAGCATCGCCCGTTCCGCCGCGTCGAAACCGCCTTCGGGGCCGATCAGGATCGCGGCGGGCGCGGCGATCCGGGCCGCCAGATCGGCGAAGGGCGCCCCGCCCTCCTCGTCCGCGAAGATCAGCGCGCGGTCGTCGGGCCAGTTCGACAGCAGGCGTTCGAGCGTGGTCGCTTCGTCGAGGATCGGCAGCGCGGTGCGGCCGCACTGCTCGGCCGCCTCGACCATGTGGGCGCGCAGCCGGTCGAGCCTGGGGTGATCCACCACCGTGCGCCGGGTGATGACCGGCACGAAGCGCGCGACGCCGAGTTCGCAGGCCTTTTCCGCAACCCAGTCGCCACGCGCTTTCTTGATCGGCGCCGCACACAGCCACAGGTCGGGCACCACCTCGCGCGGCTGCAACAGTTCAACCGGCACGGCCGAAGCCCGCTTGCGCGTCACGTCGGCAAGTGTCGCCCGCCACTCGCCGCTGCGATCGTCGAACAGCCGCACCTCATCGTCCGCGCGCAGGCGCATGACGTTGAGCAGATAGTGCGCGGCGCCATCGGGCAGCACGACGGGCGCGCCCGCCGCGAGCAGGGTATCGACGAACAGGCGCGGCGTGGTGGACATTTCTCGACTTGGCTCGGAAGGCGGGGCTATGACGGCACCGCCTTAACCCATCGCCGGAAACGCCGCAAAGCCAATGACCGACCCCGAGACCGCCCCGCCCGACAGCCAGTATCAGGGCTGGATCGGCGCCCTGCCCGCCGCCGCCCGCGACTATGCCCTGCTCGCCCGTCTGGATCGGCCGATCGGCACATGGCTGCTGTTCTGGCCCTGCGCCTGGGGGTTCGCGCTCGCGGACGGCTTGCCGCGCAATTGGTGGCTGTTGCTGCTGTTCGGCATCGGCGCCGTCGCGATGCGGGGGGCCGGCTGCGTCTATAACGACATCGTCGACCGCGATCTCGACGCGCAGGTCGAGCGCACCCGCTCCCGCCCGGTGGCGGCGGGCCGGGTCAGCGTGCGCGCGGCCTGGATCTGGCTGGCCGCCCTCTGCCTGATCGGCCTTGTCGTGCTGCTCCAGCTTCGGCCCGTCGCCCAGCTCATCGCGCTGGCCGCCCTGCTGCTGGTCGCCGGCTATCCCTTCATGAAGCGGATCACCTGGTGGCCGCAGGCGTGGCTCGGCCTGACGTTCAACTGGGGCGTGCTGGTGGCGTGGGCGCAGGCGACGGGCGGCATCGACTGGCCGGTCGTCGCCCTGTACGCCGCCGGGCTGTTCTGGACGCTGGGCTATGACACGATCTATGCCGTGCAGGACAAGGAAGACGACGCGCTCGCCGGCATCAAATCCTCCGCGCGGCGGCTCGGCGACCATGCCCGGCGCGGTGTCGGCGCCTTTTACGCCATCACCGTGCTGCTGCTGATCGTCGCCTTCGTGCTGCGCCGTCCCGATGCCGTCGTCATTTTGGCGCTGCTGCCCGCCGCCATCCACTTCGCCTGGCAGGTGGGACGCCTCAAGCCGGACGACGGCGCGGAGGCGCTGATGCTGTTCCGCACCAACCGCTTCGCCGGCCTGCTGATCTTCCTCGCCTGCTGGGTGGTGGGCAGCGCGTAGGATTTGTGTCCGTTTTCGCGCCCCCACCCGGCCACCCACGAGCATATCCTGAAATGGGTGATCGGGTGGGGGCGCGGGCCGGTGCCGCCGCTTCAGCTAACGCCCGACCTGCCGCCGCGCGAAATGCGCCTCGACCGCTTTCTTGACGCCGACCGCGAAGGCGTCCTGCCCCTTTTTCGAGAACAGGAACTGCGCGTCGTCGACATTGGTCAGATAGCCGGTTTCGAGCAAAACGGCCGGCGTATCGGCGGCCTTGAGCACCGCGAAGCCGGCGAAACGGTGGAAGCTGGAGCGGAACTTCACATGCGGCGCCAGTTCCCGCTGCAACAGCGCCGCGAAGGCGGAGGAGACGTTCATCGTCTCGCGCTGGGCAAGGTCGATGAGGATCGAGGACACGTCGCGCGCCTCCTTGCCGAGGTCGATGCCATTGACGATGTCCGCCTTGTTTTCCTTCGCGGCAAGGCGCGCGGCCTCGCGGTCGGAGGCGACCTCGGACAGCGTATAGACGGTGGCGCCGCTGGCGTCCGGGTTGGGCGCGCTGTCGGCATGGACGGAGATGAACAGGTCGGCGCCCTGCCGGCGCGCGATCTCCACCCGCTCCCGCAGCACCAGGAAACGGTCGTCGCTGCGGGTCAGGGCCGCGCGCACCCGGCCGGAGGCATTGATCTCTTTCACGATGGCGCGCGCGATGGCCAGCGTCACGTCCTTCTCGCGCCGGTTCCCGTACACATGGGAGATGGCGCCGGTGTCATGGCCGCCATGGCCGGCGTCGATCACCACCAGCGGCCGCTTTCCGCGCACGTCGGGGGAGACTTGCGGAGGCTTGGCGGCGGGCGCCGATGACGCGGCCGGGGGCGAGGACGGCGCGGGCGCGGGCGATGCCGCCTCACCCGCCGGCGCCGCATGAATGACACGCCGCCCGGCGCGCGCCGCGGCGGCGAAGGTGCCGGCGCTGGCCGCGTCGAATGTCACGCTGATCTGACGCCCGCCCGCCGTCACCGACGATGACGACATCAGCAGGGGCGTTTCGAGGTCGAGGACGATGCGCACCGTGTCCGCGCTGAACTGGCCGGCGCGAATGCGAGCGACCGCGCCGCCGCCCGCGCCGATCCGCCCGCCGGTGCGCGCATTGTCGATATCGAGCACCAGCCGGTCGGGACCGCTCAGGCTCATCAGCGCGACGCGCCCGGCCTCGCCATCGAGCGCCACGACCAGTTCGCCGCCCTTGCCGGACGGCGTGAAGGAAACATTCGCGATGCTTGCAGCCTGCGCAGCCGCCGCGCCCAGGACCAGGAGCAACGCCAGCAGCGTGGCCAGCAACGGCACCGCGCGCAATCCACCGCCGACGATATCTGTCTGTGGTTGCGCGACCACGCTGTCCCCTCACCCTGAAGCAGCCTGCCTAACGCCTCGGGGAATCGGCGGCAACCCACGGAAAAACTGATACGCCTGATGGTTGCGGGCGGAGGCAGTGGGTGCTAGCACGTGCAATCGGCCAAGCGTCGCCTGTTCGGCGCGCCTTGACCGAACGGGGAGATGGGCGGCGGCGCGAAAGTGCCATGAGCACGCGAACGAGCCTGCTTTCCCGGAATTTTAAGCTGGGTGGAGCCATGCTCCCTCCCGGCGACGAGGTTGACGCAGAATGATCCTTTCCACCCTTATTTCATGCCCGCCCGCGACCCGGGGTCCGGCGGCGCGCGTGGAAAGCCAGGACGCGCCCACATTTTTGTTGTCCATCGGACGTGCACGCCGGCCTGAACGGCGCGCCGATCCCATTACATACGCCCTCCTCTCCGCCGGCCCCGCCGAGACGAGGAGTGGTGCCTGGAGATATTTGAATGACCACTCGTATGCTCATCGACGCGCGCCACCCGGAGGAAACCCGGGTCGCGGTCGTGACTGGCAACCGTATCGAGGAATTTGACTTCGAATCCGCCGAGCGGCGGCAGCTCAAGGGTAATATCTATCTTGCCAAGGTGACGCGGGTCGAACCGTCGCTGCAGGCGGCCTTTGTCGATTATGGCGGCAACCGTCACGGTTTCCTCGCCTTTTCGGAAATCCATCCCGACTATTACCAGATCCCGCGCGAGGACCGCGAGGCGCTGCTCCGCGAGGAAGCGGAACATGCCGCGCTGGAGGAGGCGCATCGCAACGCCGCCTTCGACGATCACGATCATGACGAGGATGACGCCGACGCCGATGCGCCGGACGAGGATCATGGCGACGGCGAGGAAGCCGTTGCCCATCCCGAGGAAACCGGCGGCCATGAGGAGAATGCCAGCGAGGCGCTGCGCCGCAAGCGCATGTCGCTGCGCCGCCGCTACAAGATCCAGGAGGTCATCAAGCGGCGCCAGATCCTGCTGGTCCAGGTCGTCAAGGAGGAGCGCGGCAACAAGGGCGCGGCGCTGACCACCTATTTGTCGCTCGCCGGCCGCTATTGCGTGCTGATGCCCAACACCACGCATGGCGGCGGGATCAGCCGGAAAATCTCCAACCAGGCCGACCGCAAGCGGCTCAAGTCGATCATGGCGGACCTGCACCTGCCGCCGTCGATGGGCTGCATCGTCCGCACCGCCGGGCTGCAGCGCACCAAGACCGAGATCAAGCGCGACTTCGACTATCTCACCCGCCTGTGGGACGAGATTCGCGAAACCACGCTCAGCGCCACCGCGCCGACGCTGATCCACCAGGATTCCGACCTCATCAAGCGCGCGATCCGCGACATCTATAACCGCGACATCGAGGAAGTG
>CAZACH010000196.1:0-4505 GCA_964483275.1 uncultured Sphingomonadaceae bacterium
GGGGCGCCCGCCACCGCGATCACGCCCGCCGTGCTGGCCGACGTCTATCGGGTCGTGGCGCGCGTCGAGGCCGAACAGGCCGGCCTCAGGATCGCGATCGAGGATATTCTGGAGACCGGCGCAAGGGCCTGATCGCGGGTCCGCCGGACGGAACAGGCCGGGCCGCCGCCAGAGCGGCGGCAGCCCGGCCCGAACCCGATCAACGGCGCGGACGGATGCGCAGGATGGTGTCGCTGTCCTCGCCACGCGCATTGGCGGACTTGTCGACGGCGAACACCGTGCCGTTCTTGCCGATCGAGACGTGGTTGGCCGACGGCGCCGGGCCGAGGTTGGCGACGATCTTGCCGTCGGCATCGGCCACCGCGATCGTGCCGGCGCCACGGTTGCTGACATAGGCCAGACGCTTCACCGGATCGAAGGCGACGTTCAGCGCGCCGGCGCCGATCGGCGTGTCGGCGACGACCGCGCCGGTCTTGCCGTCGAGCACGACCAGATTGTCGCTGCCCTGCGCGGCCACGAAGATGCGGTCGGTCTGCGGATCGTGCGCGACGCCGATGGCGCTGCGCGCGCCGGGGACGGCGAAGACATTCTCGACTTCGCGGGTCTGCGTGTTGATGACGGCGACTTCGTTGGTCGACAGGCTGACGACATAGAGGCGCTTGGCCTTGGCGTCGAACGACATGCTCGCGGCGGAGAACGCCTTGCCGCGGCCGCGCGCCTTGGTCTTGACGACGATCGGCTGCTCGGCTTCCAGCGTCGCGGTATCGAGCACATGCACCTCGGGCGTGCCGGTGGCGCTGACGAACGCCTTGCCCGCGACCGCGTCGACCACGGCGTCACGCGGATGGGTGACGGTGTTCGGCGCGAACTGCTTGATCAGCCCGAGGTCGGACTGGCGATAGACGGCAACGGTGTTCTGGCGGGTGTTGGTGACCCAGACGGTGCCCTTGGCGTCGTCCACGCCGACGCCATAGACGGCATAGACGCCCGGACCCTGCGGCGCGGCCTCGCCGCCGGCGGCGGGCGCCGGCGCCGGACCCTGGCCGGCCGGACGCGGCGGCGCCTCGCCGGGGGTGACGCGCGCCACGATCTTCAGCGTGTCGGGATTGAGCTTCACCAGTTCCGACTGATGCACCGGCGGACGGCCCACGGCCGAGGTCACGAACAGGGCATTGCTCTTGGCGCTATAGGCGGACTGATAAAGGCCGCGCGTCACGGTCGCCTCGGTGACCTCGAAATTGGCCTGGCCGGACAGCGGAACGGTCGGCGAAACCTTGAGGTCCTCGACGATCGCGGTGTACGGTCCCTGCGCGACCACGACGATCGGATGGGTCCCGGAAACCGCATTGGCCGGAATGGTGATCTGGCCTTCGACCTTGCCCTCGCCATTGGCGGTCAGCGATCCGCCGGGCAGCGCCGTTGCGCCATAGAAAAGCGCGACCTGCTGGCCCGGCTTGAAGCCCTCGCCCGAGACGGCGACGGTCGAACCCGCCAGGATCGGCTTGCCACGTTCAGCCGGGGCGAAGCTCACGCTCGCTTCGGAGGTGCGATCCAGCCCGGTGAAGGCGGATTGCGCGACCGCCATGCCGGCGCCGGCGAAAAGCGAACCTGCGACCAGCAGGCCCACGGTGGTACGCCTGACGCGTGTTCTGAACGAAGTCATTCTCGATTTCTCCTGTTGGGTTAGGCTGATATGCCGGTCACTTCAGGTCGACCCAGTAAACGCCGACATAGGGGATGGACAGGAAGCGCTCGTTGATTTCCGCCAGCGTGGCGTTGGGATCAATGTCGCCGAACGCCTCGGGATGAACCCATTTGGCGAAGGTTTCGATCGCCACGATGTCGAGGGGCGAGTTGATGAGATGGTGGGAAAAGCCATAGGCGCGACCGGCCTTGACGGCGGTGAGCCCCGAAATCCCCTTGCGGCTCGTCACCTTGACCAGCGAGGCGCGCGCGCGCGCCCCGTCATAGCCCGCGCCGAGCACGAGGCCGCCCGGCTTCTCCAGGTGCGGGCCGCCGGTCGCGATGTAGATATAGGGATCGCGGGAGATCACATATTCCAGGTTCAGCTTGCCGAACGACTGGGTGATGACGTCCGACCCGATATTATGGCCGCCGACGAAATTGATATAATCGCCGATATTGCCGCGCCCCGGCGAGTTGCAGCAGTCGGCGCTCATCCCGGCATGGGCTTCGACGAACACGGTCGGGCGATCGTCCTTCGGCAGGGCAGCCACGGCCTTGGCGATCCGCTCCATATGCGCGGCGCGGAAGGCGAGGAAGTCTTCCGCCTGCTTTTCGCGGCCGGTGAGGCGCCCAAGCAGCGTGAGGCTTTTCTGGAGATTCTCGAACGGCTTGACGAAGAAGTCGACGATGACCACCGGAACGCCCGCCGCTTCCACCTGCGCGATCTGCGCATCGGTGATGCCACTTTCAAGCGACAGGAGCGCGAGGTCCGGCTTGGCGGCAAGCAGCGATTCCATGTCGAAGGACCCCGCCGAGCTGCTGACCTTGGGCAGGTCGGCAAGACCGGGCGACTTGCGCAGCAGTTGCTGGTAGGTCTCCGCGCCGAGGCGGTTCACGTCCTTCGGCCAGGCCGCGAGCAGGGAGACCGGATCGGGATGGATCAGCCCAAGCGCCACGAGATAACGGCTGTCGTCGATCGCGATGCGGCGCGCCGGGCCGGTGAACGGGACCGAGCGGCCCCGGATGTCGACAAGCTGGCCCTGCGCCGTGATCGGCGTCGAGCCGCTGTCCGTCCGCCAGGAAAAGGCGGCGGCCAGCACGACGATCGCCGCAACGACCAGTGCTATATAAAGATGCGCTCGATTCTTACCGGACCTTTCGGCCCCACCCGGATTGCTGCTAATCGCCCGTCCCCCGCGAATGATTCCTTGATCGCCGCCAGAGTCGCTGTCATCCATTTGATAATGATTGTAAAGAGCAAGAATGAGTCATGACGGATATAAACGCTATTCATCCGGGCGATGACGGCGGGAACACCGGCCAATCGCACGAAGCGCAATTCTGCCTGCCCGACACGCGGCGCTTCACGCTCGTCCGGCGCGGCTCAGACTGCACCTATCGCATCGACGTCGCAATAGCTGATGGCGTGCCCCCCGCCGGCGGCTGGCCTTCGATCGTCCTGCTCGATGCGGCGGGCTGCTTCGCCACCTGCGTGGAAGCGCTGCGGCGCATGAGCCGGCGGCCGGACGCGACGGGGGTGCGGCCGGCGGTGGTCATCGGCATTTCGTCCGCCGGCCCGACGCAGGACAACCGGCAACGCCAGCTCGACCTGACCTCCGCCCATCCCGACAAAGCCGACACCGGCGGCGCGCCGGGCTTTCTGTCCTTCATCGAGGATCAGGTAAAGCCGCTGGTGGCCGGGATCATCCCGCTCGACCCGGACCGGCAGACATTGTTCGGCCATTCGCTCGCCGGCTATTTCACGCTGTGGGCGCTCGCCAACCATCCCGCCGCCTTCCGCAACTATGCGGCGATCAGCCCGTCCATCTGGTGGGACCCCGACGGCCTGATGGCGGCCCTGTCCGCCCTCGCCGTCCGCGACAGGAACCTGCTGCTCTGCCTCGGCGAATGGGAGGACGCGCTGCCGCCCTGGCAACGCGCCGCGCCGGGCAGCGCCGACGTGATCGCGCGGCGGCGGTCGCGCCGGATGCTCGGCAATGCGCAGGCGCTGACCGACCGGCTCACATCGCTTCTCGGCGAAGACAGGGTGCAATTCCGCTTCCTGCCGGAGGAGGATCACGCCTCCATCATCTCGGCCGCCATTCCCCGCATGCTTCGCCTCGCCAGCCTTCCCTGACGGCGACTTCTCAGCCAAAGGGCGTCGGCACGGAGTCATTTCCGTTCGATAACGGACAAGCCAGGATAAGGATTCAGCACGATGACGCTTCGCGATGGCCCGCATTATTACGGCACCGTCAGCCGCGTCCTGCACTGGACGATGGCCGCGCTGTTCACCTGGCAATTTGCCGGAATGTTGCTCAAGAATGTCCTGGGCCGCGGTCCCGTCACGGCATTCTGGGTAGGCAGCCATGCCTCGATCGGCACGCTGCTGCTGGTGCTGCTGCTGGTCCGCGCCTGCTGGGCCTTCGTTCAGATGCGCCAGCGCCCGCCCTATCATGAAGGCCTGATCGGGCGCCTCGCCGCGCTCGGGCATTTCGGGCTTTATGGCCTGATGTTCATCATCCCCGTGATGGCGCTGCTGCGCATGTTCGGCAGCGGGCGCGGCGTCCGGCTGTTCGGCGTCCAGCTCCAGCCGCCGGGCGGGGAAAAGGTGGAATGGATGATGGCCCCGGCCAACCTGCTCCACGGCAATCTCGCATGGCTGCTGCTCGCGCTTGTCGCCGGGCATATCGCGATGGTGTGCGTCCACCGCTGGCTGTGGCGCGACGATGTGCTGGTGCGCATGGCCGGCAGGCGGGTCATGTCCTGATCGAACCCGCGCCACCCGGCCCGGCCCATTGGCTGGTGGCATAGTCGTT
>CAZACH010000197.1:0-4492 GCA_964483275.1 uncultured Sphingomonadaceae bacterium
GGCTTTCCCTATGACCTGACCGAGGATGCCTTGCGCGCCCAGGGGCTGGGCGTCGACCGCGCCGGCTTCGACGCCGCCATGGCCGAGCAGAAGGCGCGCGCCCGCGCCGCCTGGACGGGTTCGGGCGAGAAGGCGTCGGACGCCGTCTGGTTCGACCTCGCCGAGGAATCCGGCGCCACCGAGTTCACCGGCTACACCGCCGATGTCGGCGACGCGCAGGTCGTCGCGATCATCAAGGGCGGCGAGCGCGTGACCGCCGCCGAGGCGGGCGAGGATGTCGCCATCGTCGTCAACCAGACGCCCTTCTATGGCGAGAGCGGCGGCCAGATGGGCGATGCCGGTTTCATCAATGGAGACAATGGCTTCGCAGCCACTGTTAACGACACGTCGAAGCCGCTGGGCCGCCTCCACGTCCATATGGCGCATATTGACGGCGGCGCGGTCAAGGTCGGCGACACCGTCCATCTCGCCATCGACACCGGGCGCCGGGCGGCGATCCGCGCCAACCACAGCGCCACTCACCTGCTGCACGCGGCATTGCGCAAGCGGCTGGGCGGGCATGTCACGCAAAAGGGCAGCCTCGTCGCCGCCGACCGGCTGCGCTTCGACTTCTCCCACCCCAAGGCGCTGACGGCCGAGGACATCGCCGTCATCGAGGCGGAGGTGAACGCCCATATCCGCTCGAATCACGCCGTCCAGACCCGGCTGATGACGCCGGACGCCGCCATCGAGGCCGGCGCCATGGCGCTGTTCGGCGAGAAATATGGCGAGGAAGTTCGCGTTCTTTCCATGGGCTTGGCGGACGAAGCGAGCTATTCGGTCGAACTGTGCGGCGGCACCCATGTCGCCTCGCTGGGCGATATCGCGCTGTTCAAGATCGTCTCCGAAAGCGCGGTGGCGTCCGGCGTGCGCCGCATCGAGGCGCTGACCGGCGAGGCCGCGCGCCTCTACCTGACCGGCCGCGAGGAGCGGCTGCGCGAGGCCGCCGCCACGCTCAAGACCGCGCCGGAGGAGGTGCCCACACGCATCGCCGCGCTGGTCGAGGAGCGGCGCCGGCTGGAACGCGAGCTGGCCGAGGCGAAGAAGGCGCTGGCGCTGGCGGGCAGCAGCGGTCAATCGGGCGCTGGCGAGGCGCCGGGACCGGAGCAGGTCGGCGGCCATGGCTTCATCGGACAGGTCATCGAGGGGCTGGACCCCAAGGGCCTGCGCTCGCTGGTCGACGACGCCAAGCGCCGCCTCGGCTCGGGCGTCGCCGTGCTGGTCGCGGTCAATGACGGCCGGGCGAGCGTCGCGGTCGGCGTGTCCGACGACCTGACCGGGGAACGCAATGCCGTCGATCTCGTCAAGGCGGCCGTGGCCGCGCTCGGCGGGCAGGGCGGCGGCGGCCGTCCCGACATGGCGCAGGGCGGCGGCCCCGACGGCGCACGCGCGGCGGACGCGATCGCGGCGGTGCGGGCGGTTCTGGAAGGCGTCGCCGCGGCGGCCTGATCCGGCGGCGATACTTTCGCAGCGGCAACAAAAATTTTCGCCGGCGGCCCGCAAGGGGTCGCCAAAGACGAACTTCGCCCTAAAACTAGCGTCGCGCCACCTCCCGAAAGGCCCCCGCGACGGATGCCCCATCACACGCCGCTCATTGCTACAATCGTCGGGGGGCTCGTTCTCGCCTTCATATTCGGGGCGATCGCCTTTCGCCTGAGAGTACCGCCGCTGGTGGGGTATCTGCTTGCCGGCGTCGTCGTCGGGCCGTTCACCCCGGGCTATGTCGCGGACCAGGAACTCGCCAACGAACTGGCGGAAATCGGCGTCATCCTGCTGATGTTCGGGGTCGGGCTGCATTTCTCGGTCCGGCAATTGATGGCCGTGCGCGCCATCGCGGTGCCGGGCGCGATCGTGCAGATCGGCGTTGCCACCATGCTCGGCATGGGGCTTGCCCATCTGCTGGGCTGGTCGATCTCCAGCGGCCTGGTCTTCGGCCTCGCTTTGTCGGTGGCGAGCACCGTCGTGCTGCTGCGCGCCTTGCAGGAACGCCGCCTCGTCGACACCGAGCGGGGCCATATCGCGGTCGGCTGGCTGATCGTCGAGGATCTGGCGATGGTCCTCACGCTCGTCATGCTGCCGGCGCTCGCGCCGACCGGCGGCGCGGGCGGCGGGGTCGCGCAGGCGCTGCTCATCACCGTCGCCAAGGTCGGCGCCTTCGTCGCGATCATGCTTATCGTCGGGCGACGGCTGGTGCCCTGGCTGCTGCATGTCATCGCCCACAGCGGCTCGCGCGAGCTGTTCCGCCTCGCCGTGCTGGCCGTCGCGCTCGGTTTCGCCTTCGCCGCCGCCAAGCTGTTCAACGTGTCCTTCGCGCTCGGCGCCTTCTTCGCCGGCATGATCCTCGCCGAATCGCCGCTCAGCCAGCGCGCCGCCGACGAGACGCTGCCGCTGCGCGACGCATTCGCGGTGCTGTTCTTCGTGTCGGTCGGGATGCTGTTCAATCCCAATATCATCATCACCCAGACGCTGCCGGTGCTCGGCACCGTCGCGATCATCCTCGTCGGCAAGTCGATCGCCGCCTATCTGATCGTCCGCGCCTTTGGTCGTGACAACCGGACATCGCTGACCATTGCCGCCAGCCTTGCCCAGATCGGCGAATTCTCGTTCATCCTCGCGTCGCTCGGGACGACGCTCAACATGCTGCCGCCGATGGGCCGCGACCTTGTCCTCGCCGGTTCGATCATCTCGATCCTGCTCAACCCGCTGATCTTCGCGCTGGTCGAGCGCTTCCTCGCGCGCGAGGAGGAGGAGGCCCCGGAAGCGGAGGCGGTCGCCGCGCCGGCGGAGGAGCCGGCGCGAGTGCGGCACCATATCGTGCTGGTCGGCTATGGCCGGGTCGGGGCACTCGTCGGTCGGGCGCTGCTGGCCGACGGCCGCCGCGTCATCGTTATCGAGGCCCAGCACGATGTCGACAGCCATCCCGCAGAGGACGGCGCGGAGGTGATCGTCGGCAATGCCGCCGACCCCCGCGTCCTTGAGCGGGCCGATATCGTTCACGCCAGCGAGCTTGTCGTGGCGATCCCGCAGATTTTCGAGGCGGGGCAGATCGTCGAGCAGGCGCGGGCGCTCAACCGGAATATCCGCATCATCGCCCGCGCGCATTCGGATGACGACACGGCGCATCTGGCGCGTTGCGGCGCGGACCTGACGATCATGGGCGAGCGCGAGATCGCGCGGCGCATGGTGGGCGAGCTGACGAGCGCGCTCGCCTGACACACGGGATTCAGCGGGCGGCCCGCATGTCGTGACAACATGCGGGCCGTGTGCGCCAGCTCAGTTGGCCGCCATCGCCTTTTCGAGGTTGACGCGAATCGCCTCGAAGAACTGCTCGGTGGTCATCCAGGCCTGATCGGGACCGATCAGCAGCGCGAGGTCCTTGGTCATGGCGCCCTGTTCGACCGTCTCGATGCAGACGCGCTCCAGCGTTTCGGCGAACTTCGTCACCTCCGGAGTGTCGTCGAAGCGGCCGCGATATTTCAGGCCGCCGGTCCAGGCGAAGATCGAGGCGATCGGGTTGGTCGAGGTCGCCTTGCCCTGCTCGTGCATCCGGTAGTGGCGGGTCACAGTGCCGTGGGCGGCCTCCGCCTCCACCGTCTTGCCGTCGGGCGTCATCAGCACGGAGGTCATCAGGCCGAGCGAGCCGAAGCCCTGCGCGACCTGGTCCGACTGGACGTCGCCGTCGTAATTCTTGCACGCCCATATGAACTTGCCGGACCATTTCAGCGCGCTGGCGACCATGTCGTCGATCAGGCGATGCTCATAGGTGATGCCGGCAGCGGCGAACTTGTCCTTGAATTCGCTCTGGAAAATTTCCTCGAACAGATCCTTGAAGCGGCCGTCATAGGCCTTGAGGATGGTGTTCTTGGTGGACAGATAGACCGGCCAGCCGCGGGCCAGGCCGTAATTCATGCTGGCGCGGGCGAAATCGCGGATCGAATCGTCGAGATTGTACATGGCGAGCGCGACGCCGGACGAGGGATAGTCGAACACCTCCTCCTCGATGCGCTGGCCGTCCGCGCCTTCCCAGACCAGGCGCAGCTTGCCGGGGCCGGGCACGCGGAAATCGGTGGCGCGATACTGGTCGCCGAAGGCATGGCGGCCGACCACGATCGGGTCGGTCCAGCCGGGGATCAGGCGCGGCACGTTGTTGATGACGATCGGCTCGCGGAAGACGACGCCGCCAAGGATGTTGCGGATCGTGCCGTTGGGCGACTTCCACATCTGCTTGAGGCCGAACTCCTCGACGCGGGCCTCGTCGGGGGTGATGGTCGCGCACTTCACGCCGACGCCATATTTCTGGATCGCCTTGGCGGATTCGATCGTGATCCGGTCGTCGGTCTCGTCGCGCTTCTCGATGCCCAGGTCGAAATAGATCAGGTCGATGTCCAGATATGGCAGGATCAACCGCTCGCGGATCCACTGCCAGATGATGCGCGTCATCTCATCGCCGTCA
>CAZACH010000198.1:0-4491 GCA_964483275.1 uncultured Sphingomonadaceae bacterium
TTTCATTCTTAAGCAGCTTGCGGAAGAAAGCCATTGTAGTCTCCTTGATCTTCAAATCGTCTCAAAATCACCCGGTGCCGCCGGCATCGGCCGGGTCAGCGCTGTCATCACTAGACGAAGGAGGTTGAAAATCTCTTAATCGCCAATGTCGTTTCTGGAACGCAACTATCAGGCGTTTACGACCTTCTCACTGACATATTCCCACTTGTCGATCGCGGTTTGGCCAAACAGACTAAGGGCGCCCATCATGGCCAGCACGATCAGGGCGACGATCAGCCCATATTCGATCGCGGTCGCGCCACGGGTATCGCGCAGCAGCGCACCAGAAAATTTCCTCATATCGCGAACTTTCCGGCCATGAGAGGTCCACCACACCAATGCGCTTGCTATCGCCCGCGCGTTTACAAATCGCTAAGGGAGGCCGGATGGACGCTCTTTCTCCCCCGCTATTCCCCGTTGTCGCGGTCGCGCTGGTCGATGCCGATGGCCGGATTCTCGTTCAGCAACGCCCCGAGGGAAAGCCGATGGCCGGGCTGTGGGAATTCCCCGGCGGCAAGGTCGAGCCGGGCGAAACGCCGGAGGCGGCGTTGATCCGCGAACTGGAGGAGGAATTGGGCATCGTGGTGCCCGTGGCCTGTCTGGCGCCGGCGACCTTCGCCAGTCATCCGATCGGGGCGCGTCACCTCGTGCTGCTGCTCTATGTCTGCCGCAAATGGCAGGGGCGGGTCGAGGCGCGACATGCCAGCGCGTTGAAATGGGTGCGCCCGGTCGAGCTTTACGCGCTCGACATGCCGCCCGCCGATGCGCCGCTCATCGGCCTGCTCGAAGCGCTGCTGTAGAAGCATCGCGCAGGAGAGCGGCGGGCGTTGAACAGACCTCGTTGAACAGGCGGCCCTTGAACAGACTCCGTTCGTCCTGAGCCTGTCGAAGGATGACTGCTCAGGCCTTCCCGTCCGCAAGCCCGGCGCGGGCTTCGCAAGTTTGTGCGGTCGTCCTTCGACAGGCTCAGGACGAACGGCGGTGGGAGGGGCGAGGATTTTCAACGCGCGTCGCGCCCGTTCCCGTCTTCCTCCCGCGCCTGCCGCAGCGCGTCCGCCAGCGATGCGGTCGCGGAGCCGGGCTTCAGCGGCTTGGGCTGGCCGGGGCCGGGCGACCATGCCGTCAGATAGAGGATGTCGACGATCTCGCTGACCTTGCCGTCCGCCTCCGCCCCTTCCGCGAAGGCGCCCGCCGCCGCCGCCAATATGTCGCGGCGCAGGAAGCGGCGTGAACGTTCGGCGAGGATGTTGGTCTCGCCCGCCGCGCGCAGGTCGGCGCACAGGCCGAACAGGCTGGGGTAGCGCAGGCGCAGGCGCTCGCTGTCGGCGACGGGCAGCGCGAAGCCGGCGCGCGACAGCAGGTCGCCGGCCGCGCGCACCTCCACCATCGGCGCGACGCGGGGGCTGACGCCGCCCTGCGCCGCCTCCGCCGCCAGGAACGCGGCGCGCAGGCGGCTGAGGCTTTCGCCGCCGACGAAGGCGCCGAGGAACAGGCCGTCGGGGCGCAAGGCGCGCCGCGCCAGCGCCAGCGCGCCGGGCAGGTCGTTGACGCTGTGCAAGGCGCCCGCCGACAGCACCAGGTCGAAGCTGCCATCGGCGAAGGGCAGGCGGTCCTCGTCGCATTGCACGCCCTGCGCCATGGTCGCGAAGCGCCGGCCGGCATCGGCGCGGACGACTTCGGCATCGCCCATCGCCGCCGTCAGCGCGCCGTCGGCGCAGCCCAGGTCGAGCACGCGGGTGAAGCGGCGTTGCACGGCGCTCAGGCGGAACAGTAATTCCTCGACCATGTGCGCGCGCAGGAAATTGGCGCCGGCCGCGCCCATGGCCGCGCGGTCGCGCCGCATTCGGCGCTGGCGACGGTCGAACGGCCCGAGATCCTGTTGCTCCATGGCCCGTCTATGGCGCGCCGGCGGGGCCGGCTCAACCGGGATCGTGCGGCGGGCGCTTTCGCCGTCGGCGATAATCTGCAAACGAGGCGGGATGCTGCCGCGCCTGCTTCGCCCCGCGATCGACCTGCTGCTGCCGCCCCGCTGCGGCGGATGCGGCGCGGTGGTCGGCGATGACGGCCTGTTCTGCCTCGACTGCTGGCGCGGGCTGGATTTCATCGGGCGGCCATGGTGCGCGGCGTGCGGCGCGCCCTTCGACGTCGATCGCGGGCCGGACGCCCTGTGTGGCCCCTGCATCGCCGCGCCGCAGGATTTCGACGCCGCCCGCGCCGCGCTGGCCTATGGCGAGGTGGCGCGCCATGTCCTGATGCGTTTCAAGCACGGCAACCGGCCCCACCATGGCGCGATGATGGCCCGCCACATGGCTCGTATCTGCGCGGACTGGCTGACGGAGGAGGGGGCGCTGGTCGTCCCGGTGCCGCTGGCGCGCTGGCGGCTGTGGAATCGCGGCTATAATCAGGCGGCGCTGATCGCCCGTCACCTCGCCCGGGGCACATCGGCGCGGCTGGCGGTGGACGCCCTGCGCCGGGTGCGGGAAACGCCCTCCAGCGGCGGCGCGGGCCGCGCGGCGCGGCAGCGCAACGTGCGGGGCGCCTTCGCCCTGTCGGCGGGCGGCGCGGCGCTGGTGCGCGGCCGCCCCGTCCTTTTGGTCGATGACGTGCTGACCACCGGCGCGACGGCCAGCGCCTGCGCGCGCGCGCTCAAGCGCGGCGGGGCGGCGGCCGTCCGGCTCGCCTGCTGGGCGCGGGTGGTGCGGGATTGACAAGCGCGGCCGGCATCCACACTTCTGCCCGGTCAATCAGGAGGACCATGAATGGCCCGGGTCGAGATTTATACGAAACTGCTATGCCCCTATTGCACGCGCGCCAAGCGGCTGCTGACGGACAAGGGCGTCGATTTCGAGGAATATGACATCACCATGGGCGGCCCCAAGCGGCAGGAGATGTTGAGCCGCGCCAATGGCGGCAGCACCGTGCCGCAGGTGTTCATCGACGACCGGCATGTCGGCGGATCGGACGATCTGGCGCTGCTCGACCGCTCCGGCAAGCTCGATCCGATGCTGGGGCTGGCATAAGGGAGTCCGGTCTCAAGTGCGCGCCGCCGTCATCCAGACCACAACCGGCATAGATTCCGCGAACAATATCAGGCAGCTGGACGAGGCGCTGGCCCGCGCCGCGGCCGATGGCGCGGACATCGCCTTCACGCCGGAGATGAGCGGCCTGCTCGACCGCGATCGCGCGCGGCTGTTCGCCTCCGTCCAGGCGGAGGGCGATGATCCGGTGCTGGCGGCGGTCAGGCAAGCGGCGGCGCGGCATGGCCTGTGGGTCCAGCTGGGATCGCTGGCCTTGCGCTCGGACACGGACGCCGGCCGGCTGGTCAATCGCGGTTTCCTCATCGACGGCAGCGGGGCCATCCGCGCCCGCTATGACAAGATGCACCTGTTCGACGTCGATCTTCCCTCGGGCGAGACCTATCGCGAATCCGCCGCCTATGACGCGGGCGCGGACGCCGTGGCGGCGGAGACGCCGTGGGGCCGGCTCGGCCTCAGCATCTGCTATGATGTGCGCTTCGGGGCGCTCTATGCCGCGCTGGCGGAGGCGGGCGCGGTGCTGCTTTCGGTGCCGGCGGCCTTCACGGTCCCGACCGGCAAGGCGCACTGGCACATCCTGCTCCGCGCGCGGGCGATCGAGGCCGGGGCCTTCCTGGTCGCCGCCGCCCAGGTGGGGCGGCATGAGGACGGCCGCGCGACCTATGGCCATTCGCTGGTCGTCGACCCCTGGGGCGAGGTGCTGCTCGACCTCGGCGGCGACGCGCCCGGCGTCGGCGTCGTCGATCTCGACATGGCGCGGGTCGCGGCCGTGCGGGGGCGGATACCGTCGCTCGCGCATCGCCGCCCCATTCCGCCGGTGGAGATTGCGGCGTGATCGTCTTCGACCTGAAATGCACTGGCGGCCATGTCTTCGAAACCTGGTTCGGCTCGACCGCCGATTATGACGCGCAGCGCGAACGCGGACTGGTCGAATGCCCGATCTGCGGCGACGGCAATGTCGAGAAAGCCGTGATGGCGCCGGCCGTCGCCGCCAAGGGCAACCGCAAGGCGGCGCCATTGCCGGCGGAAGCGGCGGCGGCGACCGGCGATCCCGAACGCGTCAAGGCGCTCATGCAGGCGCTTGCCGCCGCCCAGCGGGAGGTGGAGCGGAACTCGGATTATGTCGGCGACAAATTCGCCGACGAAGCGCGCGCCATCCACCTTGGGGAGGCGCCGCAGCGCGGCATCCATGGCGAGGCGAACGCGGCCGAGGTCCGCTCGCTGATCGACGACGGCATCGCCGTGGCGCCGCTCCCCTTCCCGACCCGCCGCCGATCCGACGCCTGACCGCGCCGCCCTTCGCCGTTGACCTCGCCCCAGTCCGAATCTAGGCAACCCGCCACTGCCCCGGTAGCTCAGCAGGACAGAGCAACGGTTTCCTAAACCGCAGGTCGGGAGTTCGAGTCTCTCCCGGGGC
>CAZACH010000199.1:0-4484 GCA_964483275.1 uncultured Sphingomonadaceae bacterium
CTTCAAGACGATCGCCTCGCCCGTCGGCACGCTCACGCTCGTCGCCAGCGAAAAAGGCCTCTGCGCGATCCTGTGGGAGAATGACGACCCCGCGCGGGTCCGCCTGAAGCCGCCGGTCGAGGACCCCGATCACCCCGTTCTGGTCGCGGCGGAACGGCAGTTGGCCGAATATTTCGCCGGCGACCGCACCGCCTTCGACCTGCCGCTCGACTTCCGGGGCACCGACTTCCAGAAGCGGGTCTGGGCGGCGCTGCTCGCCATCCCCTATGGCGAGACGCGCAGCTACGCGGACATCGCGCGGGCGGTCGGCAGGCCCACCGCCAGCCGCGCGGTCGGGGCCGCCAATGGCCGCAACCCGATCTCGATCGTCGCCCCCTGCCATCGCGTCGTCGGCGCCAATGGGACGCTCACGGGTTTTGCCGGGGGGCTTGAGGCGAAGGCGCGGCTGCTCGAACTGGAAAGCGAAAGGTCTGGGGCCCGTTAAACAGCTTCCGTTCGTCCTGAGCCTGTCGAAGGACGACTGCTCAAGTCTTCCCGCCCGGCAAGGCCCGGAGCGGATTCCACAAGCTGGTGCTGCCGTCCTTCGACAGGCTCAGGACGAACGGGGGTGGGAGTTGCACCGAGCCAAACAGGACAGCCCCTACCGCTTGAGATAGTGATCCAGCCAGCCGAACACCTCCCGATGCCATTGCAGGCTGTTGCGCGGCTTCAAAATCCAGTGATTCTCGTCCGGGAAGATCAGCAGGCGGCTCTCGACCCCCTGCCGCTGCAAGGCCGTGAAGGCCCCCAGCGCCTGAGAATAGGGAATGCGGAAATCCTTTTCGCCATGGATGACCAGCATCGGTGAGCGCCATTTCGTGACATGGTGGACGGGGTTCCACTTCTCGTAGACCTCGGCCTTTTCCCAGTATGGGCCGCCATGCTCCCACTCGTCGAACCATAGCTCCTCGGTCTCGAACGCCATGGCGCGCGAATCGAAGACGCCGGCATGGTTGACGAGGCAGCGGAAGCGGTCGGGCCACTGGCCGGCGATCCAGTTGACCATATAGCCGCCATAGGAGCCGCCAAGCGCGCAGGCGCGGTCGCCGTCCAGCCATTTGAACTGGCGCGTCGCGGCGGCGAGGCCGAGCTTCAGGTCCTCCAGCGGCTTGCCGCCCCAGTCCCGGTTGATCGAATCGGTGAAGGCCTGCCCGTATCCGACGCTGCCGTGGAAATCAACCAGCACCGCGCCATAGCCGGCGCCGGCGAATACCGCCGGGTTCCAGCGATAGGAGAAGGCGTTGCCGAAGGTCGATTGCGGCCCGCCGTGGATCAGGAAGGCGACCGGCGCCTTTGCTCCCGCCGCAAGCCCGGCCGGTTTCAGCGCATAGCCCCACACCGTATCGCCGCCCGCCCCCTTGAAGCTGAAGCGCGTCGCGACCGGCATGTCGACGCCCTGCAACCGCGCGGCATTGACGCGGGTGAGCTGCCGCGACGCGCCATATTCGTCGAGCGCATAGAGGTCTGCCGGCGCGGTCAGGCTGTCGAGCGTATAGAGCGCACCATTGCCGTTCGGCAGCAGGCTGCCCACCGAGCCCTCGCCGGTCAGCCGCCGCACCTTGGCGGTGGCGAGATCGACCTGGAACACCGGCTTGTCATAATGGTCGCGCGCCGTGACCAGCAGGCTCTGCGAATTGGGCGCCCACACGATCGATTCGACCGAGCGGTCCCAGCCCCCGGTCAGTGCCCGCACCTCGCCGCTGGCAAGGTCGCGCAGGTGGATGACGAGACGGTCGGCTTCATAGGTCGCACGCTGCATCGATCCCCAGGCCAGCCAGCGACCGTCCGGCGACACGGTGGGCAGCGTGTCCATGCCATCGCGGTCGGGGGTCAGGTTGACCGGCGCGGCGGAGCCATCGGCGGGCACCGAGAAGATATCGAGGTCGGTCGACCACGCCTCGGTCCGCCCCGCCTCGCGCAGCGCGAAATAGAGCGTGCGCCCGTCCGGCGCCCACGCAACCTCCTCGCCGCCGCCGAAGGGCTTTGAGGGGACGTCGCCGTCCAGCCCCTTCGACACCCACGCCAGCGTCCTGTCGGCGATCCCCTTGGTCAGCGTCGCGGTGAGCAGGCGGGAGCGCGTGCCATCGCGCCATGTGTCCCAATGGCGCACGAACAGCTTGTCATAGGTGCGGCCCGTCCCCGCCTTCAGGTCCGGGGCCGGCGGCGCGCAGACCGGCGCGGCACAATCCTCGCGCTCGTCGATCCACAGGGCGATGCGATCACCGGCGGGCGACAGGGTAAAGCCGCTGACGTCGCGGAGCAGGCGCGTCACCTGAGTCGCCGCGCCCCCCGCCACCGGGGCCATCCACACCTGCTGCGAGCCGGAGCGGTTGGAGAGGAAATAGACGGTCCGCCCATCGGCGGAGAAGGCCGGCGCGCCTTCGTTGCGGTCCGGCGTCGAGGCGAAGCGGGCCGGCGCCGCGCCCGGCTGCGTCAGGTCGAGCAGATAGAGGTCGGTCAGGCCCTTATTGCCCTCAACGTCCGTCTCGCGCTGCTGAAAGACGACCAGCCGGCCATCGGGCGAGACGGCGGGATCGCTGAGCCGGCTGAGCGTCGCCAGATCATCCGGCGTGAACGGACGCGCGGCCACCGGCGTGGCGACGATGCTGGCCGCCAGCGCGGCGAATGTCAGGGCTTTCATGGCGTGGAGCTTAACAGCGATTCGCCCCCGCGCCAGCGCCCCATTCAGCCCCGCTTGCCGGTGATCCGCGTGATTTCCTGGGCGACGAGCTTTTCGACGATGCCGGGAAGATTGGTGTCGAGCCAATCCTTGAGCATCGGCCGCATCATGTCGCGCACCAGCGCCTCGAAGGGGTTGTCCGCCGCCGGCGCCGCCCCGGCAAAGGGCGACAGCGCCGCCAGCCGCTCCGCCGAAGCGGCCGCCACCTGATCGTCGACCAGACCGCTATCGGGCGTTTCGGCCGGTTCCGGCCCAGGTTCGACCGTGTCGTCCAGCGCGATCGAGTCGACCAGCGGCATCGCTTCCGGCGCCTCAAGCGGTTCCGGCTCAAGCTCGGTCAGCTCCAGCACTTCATCGTCATCGACATCGACCGCATCCGCCGGCGGCGGTGGCGGGGTCGGAACAAAATCCGGCGCGGGGTCCATGGCGGTCTCCTCCTCCACGGTGTCGCTGTCCACGGGCTTCAGATGCGCGCCTTCATTGGCGGGCAACTGGCCATCCTCGGCGATGATCCGGCGGATCGACGCCAAGATTTCTTCCATCGACGGTTCACTGGCCAGATCACGCATGGGCGTTAACTATATCCCTAGTTCGGTCGCGGAGTCACGTCCGTGGATTGCGGCGCCGTGCGGGTCGCCCTGGCGGTTGGCCGGGGATCGTCCGACCAGTCCGACAGGCGATTGCGGACACGGTTATAGTTCAAGGCTGGATCGTAGAGGGCGCCGCCGTCAAGCCCCAGATCGCGGGCCTCGGCGCGCCCCATCGCCGCCAGCAGCGCAAAGCCCGCGACATATTCGTCGCGCTCGGCGGAAATCAGCTGGACCTGGCTGTTGAGCAGTTCCTGTTCGGCGTTGAGCACGTCGAGCACGTTGCGCGTCCCCACGCTGTTTTCCGCCCGCGTGCCTTCCAGCGCCAGCCGGTTGGCCTCCACCGCGACGCGCGAGGAGTCGATCACCGCGCGCGCCGCCGTCCAGCGCGCGAAGGCGGAATTGGCCTGCGCCACGACATCGCGCTCCACGAACACCATGTTCTCGATCGCCTGCGACTGCCGCGCCTGCGCCGCGCGCACCCGCGCGCCGGGGCCGCCGCCCTGATAGATCGGCACCCGCGCGGTCAGGCCGACGCGGCTGGTGGTCTGCGAATCCTGCAGGGAAAAGCCCGCGCCGCCGCCAGTATCCGGGATCCCGGCCAGATCGTCGAGCGTGCCGAGATAGTCGACATAGTCCGCGCCCGTCACCGCCGACAGGGTCGGCAGGCGCTCGCCGCGCGCCACGCCGACATCGCGACGAGCGGCTTCCTGATTTTCGCGCGCCGCGATCAGTTGCGGGTTGTTCGCGATGGCGCTGTCCACCGCCTGTCCCGGCGTTCCCGGCAGGGCGGGCAAGGCGGGCGGCGCCTCCAGCGCGGCCGGCAGCGCGCCGACGACGCGCCGGTAATTTTCACGGCTGGTGGTGAGCTGGGCCTGGGCGCTGTCGAGCGAGCTGCGCGCCAGTGCCAGACGTGCTTCCGACTGGGCGACATCGGTGCGGGTCACGTCGCCGACCTCGAAGCGGTCGCGGCTGGCCTGCAGGTTGGTGTCGAGCACGCGCACCTGGCCGGCGTTGAGGTCGACGATACCTTCGTCGCGGATCACGTCCATATAGGCGGCGACGACTTCGGTGAACACCGCCGCCTCGGTCGAGCGCAGATCGGCGCGGCCGGCCATCACCCGGGCTTCGGCGGCACCGATGGCGTTGCGCACGCGCCCGCCCTGATAAATCGGCAC
>CAZACH010000200.1:0-4461 GCA_964483275.1 uncultured Sphingomonadaceae bacterium
GCGGCAAGGCGGTTGTCCCGCCCGACGAAGAAATAGAGCGTATCGACCAGATCCTTGTCGAGCTGAACGGTCAGCGGCTCCGAATGCGTGCCGGAGCCGGTCAGGCCGATCATGATGAACGGGCCTTCGGAAAGCTTTTTCCAGAGATGTTGCTTGAGCTTGGCGGCATCTGACATCGTCATTCTCCTTGCCTGACACGACCAGAACGAAAGGGAGCGGTTGGCGGTTGCGTGTCGATACGCGCGCGCAACGACGTGGGGCGGCGGCAGGAATTATTGGGCGGCGCGCGGCGACCGTCCAATCTGGCGGCGCGACAGCGGCGGGCCAGTCGACTAGAGTTTGTCCGCTTTAAGCTGAAGCGGCACCGGCCCGCGCCCCCACCCGGCCACCCACGAGCCTATCCTGAATGGGTGGCCGGGTGGGGGCGCGGGCCGGTGCCGCCTGAACAGGGTGGACGCCCTTGCGGAAAATCAGGAGGGGCAGGCATGATGACGGATTGGGATGAGACGGTCGATCTGCTGGTCGTGGGCAGCGGGGCGGGGTCGGTGTGCGCGGCGCTGGTCGCCAAGGATCATGGCCTGTCGTCGCTGATCGTCGAGAAGCTGGACTGCTTCGGCGGCACCACGGCCTATTCGGGCGGCGGCCTGTGGATTCCCGACAATCATCTGATGGCGCGCGAAGGCGTTGCCGACAGCCCCGAGCGCGCGATGGAGTATATCGACGCCGCCGTCTGGCATGACGGCCCGTCGACGACGCCGGCGAAGCGTCGGGCTTTCGTGCGGGGCGGGCGACGCGCGATCGAATATCTGGAGGCCAAGGGCATGAAGTTGAAGCGCGCGCGCTTCTGGCCCGATTATCACGACGACCTGCCGGGCGGCGAGCACAGCAGCCGCACCGTGCTTGCCCAGCTTTTCGACGTGAACGAGCTTGGCGAGTGGAAGGCGAGGCTGGCGGTGTCGAAGATGCCGCCCTTCCGTTTCACCATGGATGAATTGAGCACGCTGTTGCTGGTCAAGCGGAGTTGGAAGTCCAAACTCTTCGCGCTGCGTTTCGCCATGCGTCTGCTGGCTCAGAAAATCACCGGCCGCGATCTGCGCGGCGGCGGCGCGGCCTGGCAGGGGCGGATGTTGCAGATCGCGCTGCGCGAAAATCTCGCCCTCTGGCTGTCGACGCCGGTGACGCGGCTGGTCGAGGAGGAGGGGCGCGTCGTCGGGGTCGAGGCGCTGCGCGACGGCAGGCCCGTGCGCATCCGCGCCAATCGCGGGGTGCTGCTCAACGCCGGCGGCTTCGCCCGCAATGCCGGGATGCGCAAGCGCCTCGGCCGCCAGCCGGCCTATCCGCACATGACCAACGCCTCGCCCGGCGATACCGGCGAGATCATCGAGCAGGCGGTGGCGCTCGGCGCCGCGACCGACTGCATGGACGAGGCGCTGTGGGGCGTCTCCTCGATCGGGCCGGACGGCCAGCTGCCGGAGGGCGCGGTCGCGGCGGACGGCACGCCGATCCCGTTCGGCCATCATTTCGACATCAGCCTGCCGCACGTCATCCTTGTCGATCAGGACGGTAACCGCTTCGGCAACGAGGCCGGCTCCTATATGGAGCTTGGCCAGCGCCTCTATGGCCGCCATGCCGAAACCGGGCGCGGCATCCCCGCCTGGGCGATCATCGAGAGCCGGCATCGCAACCGCTATGTCTGGGGCTCCAACCCCGGCAAGACGCCGCAAAGCTGGCTGGACAGCGGCTATATGATCAAGGCGGACAGCCTCGACGCGCTCGCCGCCGCCTGCGGCATCGACCCCGCCGCGCTGCGGCGGACCGTCGACCGTTTCAACAGCTTCTGCCGCAACGGCAAGGACGAGGATTTCGGGCGCGGCGGCAAGCCCTTCGACCTTAGCCATGGCGATCCGGCGACCAGGCCCAATGCCAGCCTCGGCGCGATCGAGCAGGCGCCCTTCTATGCGGTGCGCATCGTGCCGGGCGACGTCAGCACATGGGGCGGCCTCGTGACGGACGCGCATGGCCGGGTGCTGACGGAGGCCGGCGCGGCCATCCCCGGCCTTTACGCCACCGGCACGACCACCGCCTCGGTCCTCGGCCGCACCTATGCCGGCGCGGGCGCCTCGATCGGCCCGGCGCTGGCCTTCGGCTATATCGCCGCGCTCCATATCGCGGGGGTCAACGAGGCCTGATCGCTTATTCGTCGCGGTGGTAGACGTCCTTCAGGAAGCCCACCCCGCGCTCGGTCGGCGTCGCGGTGAAATAGGTCAGATAGACGGGGACCGGGGCGGTCAGCGCCACCGTCTGCTCGGGGTCTTTCGACGCGGTCGCGATTGATTTGCCGAGCAGCCATTTGCCGAGCGTCGCCGCATCCTCCAGCCGGATGCAGCCATTGCTGAAGTGGCGATCGCGCTTGGCGAACAGGTGCCGGTCGGGCGTGTCGTGCAGATAGATGCCGTAATCGTTGGGAAAGAGGAATTTCACCCGGCCCATCGAATTGCCGCGCCCCGGCAATTGCCTGAGGCGCAGTTCCTGATCGCCGGCGGCGACGGCGTGCCAGTCGATCGTCGCCGGGTCCAGCCGTTGCGGCGACGCGCTCCAGTCGGACAGCGCCTCGAAGCCCATGGATTTGAGCGACCGGCCGCCAAGCACCTTGGGCGCGATATTCCGTTGCGCAAGATCGGTCGGCACGTTCCAATAGGGGTTGAGGATCGCATAATGCAGCATCCCGGCCAGCATCGGCGTCGGCGTTTGTGGCGTGCCGACGACGACCTTCATCATCCCGACCTGCTTGCCCGCCTGATAATACCAGAGGCGGCCCGACGATGCGTCCACCACGATGTGGCGGACCCATGCGCTGGGCAGCAGGCGCGCGCGCTCCAGGTTGAGGCGCAGCCGGTCGACGACCTCCTCCGAACCGCCGGCATCGAGCGCCTGCGCGACCAGCTTGCGCACGCGGACATATTGCGGACTCATCCAGCCCATCGACGAGACATAGTCTTCCAGCGACTCCGGCAGTGACGCGGCGCGCAATATGGTTTCCACGCGCGGCTTGCCGGGCTTCAGCGCCTTGTCGCTATAGATCATGTCCGATTTGGCCGGACGGCGCAGGTCGCTGACATAGCGGCCGAGCGCCTGCGACAGCGCCAGTTCCGCCGCCGCGACCGCGCCGGGATCGCCCGCGCGCGCCTCGGCGATCGCCGCGCGCAGTTCGTCCACATCATAGGCGTCGGGCTTGAGGCCGTCGATGTCGGCGGTTTCGAGAAAGCCGAGCAGCGCATCGGCGTCTTTGCCGATGGAGCCGTCCGCTGCCCACATCGGCCAGAAACCGCGGGTCGCATAGAATTTCTTGAGCTTGCCGCGCGCCTGCGCCTGTATCCCGGCGGCGATCAGTTTGGGCGCGGCCTTCGACGTCGTGGCAAGGGACGACGGCGGCGCACCGCGCGCCGGATGCTGCGCGGTGGCCGTGATCGCGACACAAAGAAAGAAATAGAGGGGAATGCGGGACAGCCGCATTCCCAAGGCCCGCTGGATCAGCCCCGTTCACCCAGGTTCGACGGCGGCGGCGGCGGTGGCGGGGGAGTCGGCGCGGCATTGGGGTGATAGATGCCGTCCGACGTGTAATAGCCGTCGATGATGCCATCGCCGTCGCGGTCGGCGGCAATCGAGCCGGGCACCGCACCCGGAGGGGGCGGCGGCGCGACGGGTGCCGGTTCCGCGGGCTTCGTGCAGGCGCCGAGCGTCAGTGCGCCGGCGGCGGTCAAAATCATAAGAGTGGTTCGCACCATATCCTCCCTCAAACATGCGTCGTCTGCGTCGTGCAGGGACAACGCCTCTCCATCAGGGGCGCCTCCCATGCGCTATCCCGCCGCACCATGCGAGGAAATGCTCCGACCGATACGGGGGCGGCAAACGGTGCCGCTTCCGCGCCGATGCGCTGCAATCCCGGTCCAGCCCTATTCCGTCGCGCCCCGATCCGCCCGGGTATAGGGCACGAACTGGCCGAGGCCGACGCTGCCCGTCTGCATCTTTGCGCTGTTGTCATAGAGGCGGACGATGTCGATGCTGCACAGTTGCGGCGAATGCGTGTCCGTGAGCAGGATGTCGCCGTCGCGGAGCGAGGAGGCACCGGACCTCGGTGTGTTCACATAGATCTTGCCGCCCCCGGTGTCATAGATGATCGCCGTGCGGTTGATGATGCGGGTCGACCGGATGTCGCGCAGGTTGAGGCAATCGACCGGCTGGCCGGCGACCCGTCCTTCCGTGGCGCGGGCAAGCTGCGCCTCGGGGCTTCGGTCGGCCGCCGCGTGGGCGATGCCGGCCGTCGCCAGTATGGCGCCACAGAGCAGAAGGGGGAGGGGGTTAGGCATCGCTCAATGTCCTTATCGTCGCTTAGGCGTGCGCCCATTCTAGGTCGGATCGACATTCAGCCCATGCCGGCCTGCAAATGGCGCTTTCGCGCGC
>CAZACH010000201.1:0-4430 GCA_964483275.1 uncultured Sphingomonadaceae bacterium
GGACAGCGCGCGGTGCAGGATGTCGTTGACGTTGGTCGCGACGATCAGCCGCTCGACCGGCAGGCCCATCCGTGCCGCGACATAGCCCGCGAAGACGTCGCCGAAATTGCCGGTCGGCACCGAAAAGGCGATCTTGCGCTCGGGCGCGCCGAGGCGGACCGCCGCATAGACATAATAGACGATCTGGGCCATCAGCCGCGCCCAGTTGATCGAATTGACGGCGCTCAGCGCGAAACGGCCGGCGAAATCGGCATCGCCGAACATCGCCTTGACCATGGCCTGGGCGTCGTCGAAGCTGCCCTCGATCGCGATGTTGTGGACGTTGGGCGCCATCACCGTGGTCATCTGGCGCCGCTGCACGTCGGACACCCGCCCCTTGGGATGGAGCATGAAGATGTCGACCTTGGCGCGCCCGGCCAGCGCGTCGATCGCCGCCGATCCGGTGTCGCCCGAGGTCGCGCCGACCACCGTCAGATGCGTGTCGCGCCGCGACAGGAAGCGCTCGAACAACAGGCCGAGCAATTGCAGCGCGACGTCCTTGAAGGCCAGCGTCGGGCCGTGGAACAGCTCCAGCAGCCAGTGATGATGGTCGAGCTGGACCAGCGGCGTCACCGCGCCATGCGAGAAGCGGCCATAGGCCTGCTCGCACAGGTCGCGAAGCTCCGATGCCTCCAGCGCGTCGCCGACGAAGGGCCGCATCACCGCCACTGCCGTGTCGACATAGGAGGCGCCGCGCAGCGCCCGCAGGTCGTCGGCGGACAGGCGCGGCCATTCGGCGGGCACGTAAAGGCCGCCATCGCTGGCAAGACCGGCAAGCGTCACCTGCTCGAAACCGAGCGTCGGCGCTTTTCCCCTGGTGCTGATATAGTTCATCGCCGTGGCTGATTAGCGGCACAGCCCCGAGCGTCAAGCATTGCCGTCCGGCGGCTGCCCGCGCCGGCGCAGCGCCAGCCCATAGATGAAGACCGCGACCGCCGCGAACAGGAACCACTGCACGGCATAGGCGAGGTGGTTGTTGGGGATGTCGTCCATGCTGGGCGGCGCGCTCGGCTGCAAGCCGGCGACCGGCACGTCGGCGACCAGGATCATGTCGTGGCGATCGGCGGTGATGACGCCCCTGACCGGCCCGCCCCGCCATTCGGCGGGCGCCTCGGCCGCGCTCGACCAGCCCATGTCGGCGTGCAGACCCGGCCCTTCCGCGCCCCCCGTCATGCAGGTGACGATATGGCTCCAGCCCGGCTCACCACGCGCGTTGCGCCCGGCGCGGGCCGACCAGGAAACGGGGCGCACGCAAAAGGCGGTTGCGCGGCGGAACATCAGGCCTTCGTCGATCCCGCGCCCCACCGGGAAGGCGATCGGCGGCAGGGTCGCGGACCGCGCATAGGCCGCAAGCAGACGCTCCTTCTCGGCGCGGCGATCGAGTTGCCAGAAGCCGAGGCCGACCATCAGCGCGACGGCAAGACCGATCAGCAGGGTGGGAAGCAGGGGCAGGCGGCGCGTCATGGCCGCCGCAGCTTCCCCTCCACCGCGCGATGCCGATATTCCAGGATCAGCAACGCGGCCTTGCCGACGCGCAACAGGCCGATGACGAGCGCCAGCGTCAAGGGCACCCAGAGCAGGACGTGGACCCAGGGCGGCGGCGCCCATTTCAGGTCGACCAGAACCGCGAGCGTCGCGACGATGGCGCCGACGATCAGCGTCAGGAAGGCGGCCGGCCCGTCCCCGACATTGAACTGGGTGAGGTCGAGGTCGCAGCGCGGGCAGGCCGGCGCGAACGCCACCCATCCCGCATAAAGCTTTCCCTCGCCGCAGCGCGGGCAGCAGCCCCGCAGGGCCAGCTCCGCCACGCTACGGTCGGGAGCAGCGTCAGTGGGCTGCGACGGCGGCTGCACCGAAGTCCGAACCCCAGACATAGATGGTGGCGAACAGGAACAGCCACACGACGTCGACGAAGTGCCAGTACCAGGCCGCCGCCTCGAAGCCGAAATGCTGCTTGGGCGTGAAGTCGCCATTATAGGCGCGCTTCAGGCACACCGCCAGGAAGATGGTGCCGATGAAGACGTGGAAACCGTGGAAGCCGGTCGCCATGTAGAAGGTCGCGCCATAGATGTTGCCGCTGAACGGGAAGGAGGCGTGCACATATTCATAGGCCTGGATGCCGCTGAACAGGAGGCCCAGCAGGATGGTGCACCACAGACCCTTCTTGAGGCCCTCGCGATCGCCGTGGATCAGCGCGTGGTGCGCCCAGGTCACGGTGGTGCCCGAGCACAGCAGGATCATCGTGTTGAGCAGCGGCAGTTCGAACGGATCGAGCACATGGACGCTGTCTGGCGGCCAGACGCCGCCGACGCCCTCGACCCCCGACGGGAACAGGCTGGCGTTGAAGAACGCCCAGAACCAGGCGACGAAGAACATCACCTCGGACGCGATGAACAGCAGCATGCCATAGCGATGGTGCAGCTGGACGACCGGCGTATGGTCGCCGCCATTGGCCTCCTTCACGACATCCGCCCACCAGACATACATGGTGAAAAGGACGCCCATGACGCCGAGGGCGAACACCCACGGGCCCCAGTTCGCGTCGTGCATCCAGTAGATGCCGCCCACCGCCATGATGCCGGCGGAGATCGAGCCGATCATCGGCCACGGGCTGGGGTCTATAATGTGATAGTCGTGGTTTTTCGCACCGGCCATTGCCCAGCCCCTTATCCCTTGGTTTTCCCGTCCTCTACCGGCGCCGACGCCTGTCGGTCCACCGGATAGAAGGTATAGCTCAACGTGATCTCGCTGATCCGGCGCGCCGTCTGGTCGTCCAGAATCGCGGGATCGACATAATAGGTCACCGGCATGTCGACGGCCTCGCCCGGCTGCAACGTCTGCTCGGTGAAGCAGAAACATTCGATCTTGACGAAATATTTGCCGGCCTCGTCGGGCGAGACGTTGTAGCCCGCCGATCCGGTCACCGGCTTGTCCGAGGTGTTCACCGCCCGATAGAAGGCCAGCCGCCGGTCGCCGATCGTCACCGTCTGGGTCGTCTGCTCGGGCTTGAACTCCCATGGCAGGCCACTGGTGTTGCCGTCGAAGCGCACGGAAACGCTCTTGCCCGGAACCGGCACGGGCTCCTTGGTTGATGCCGTCGCCCGCTGGGTGGTGCCCGCGAAGCCGGTGACCTGGCAGAACAGCCGGTAAAGCGGCACGCTGGCGAAGGCGAGGCCAAGCATGGCAAGCCCGACCAGCGCGACCACAAGGCCGGTGCGGCGATTATTCCGGGTGGGCGTGGCGGCAACCATGCTGTCAAACCTGCTTCGCAATGGTGATCAGGAAGAATAGCACGACGAACGCGGCCAGCACGATGCCCAGCACGACCGCCCGGCTGCGCTGCCGGGCCTGATAGGCCTTTTGCTCCTCCGGCGTCACGCCAGCACCAGGCGATCGACGGCAACCGCCGCAAACAGGATGAACAGATAGGCCACCGAAAAGCCGAACAGCAGCTTCTCGCGATGCATCCGCGCGGTGTCCTCCTCGCGGCTGAGCGCCACCCGCGCCGCGAGCACCAGGAAGACACAGGTGAGCAGGCTGGCCGTCACGCCGTAAAGCGCGCCGGTCAGGCCCATCGCCCAGGGCGCGACCGCGACCGCCGCCATGGGCAGACTATAGATGAAAATCTGCCGCCGCGTCGTCCGGCGCCCGGCGACGACGGGCAGCATCGGGATGCCGGCATTGGCGTAATCGGACTTGATGAACAGCGCGAGCGCCCAGAAATGCGGCGGCGTCCACAGGAAGATCAGCGCGAACAGCAGCAGCGGCAGGGTGGAGACGTCCCCCGTGGCGGCCGCCCAGCCGATCAGCGGCGGGAATGCGCCCGCAGCGCCGCCGATCACGATGTTCTGCGGCGTCCGCGGCTTCAGCCACATTGTGTAGACGAACAGATAGAAGCCGATCGAGCCGGCCAGGATGGCGGCGGCAAGCCAGTTGAGCGCGAGGCCCATGAGCAGCACCGAGGCCGTGCCCAGGCTGATCCCGAACGACAGCGCGGCGCCGCGTTCCATCCGCCCCGCCGGAAGGGGGCGGTCGGCGGTGCGCCGCATCTGCGCATCGAGATCGGCTTCCCACCACTGGTTGAGCGCGCCGGCGGCGCCTGCCCCCATGGCGATGCACAGCACGGCGACAAAGGCGAGCACCGGGTTGAGATGCCCCGGCGCGGACAGCAGCGCGGCCAGCCCGGTGAAGACGGCAAGCCACATCACCCCCGGCTTGGTCAGCGCGACGAAATCGCGCCAATCGGCCGGAAGCGTGACCGGGGCCAGCCCGGTCGCACCGTTATCAATGTCCGCCTTTGAAGCCATGTCGGCTCAGTCCACCTCGGGCAGCGTCTCGAACTGGTGATAGGGCGGCGGGCTGGACAGCGTCCATTCCAGCGTCGTCGCGCC
>CAZACH010000202.1:0-4423 GCA_964483275.1 uncultured Sphingomonadaceae bacterium
GCATGCCGGTCGGCAGCCAGGGCACGCCGATGACCTATGTCTCGCCGGCCAGCGGCCGCCAATTTGTGGTGATCTCCGCCGGGGGCGCGCGCATGTCGCCGGCGCATGGCGATTATGTCATCGCCTATGCGCTGCCGGAGGCGGACAAGCGCTGATCGAAGCGCCGGCATCATGGCGCTATCCCGAGGGGTCGGACCTCGAAGGCGCCCGCCATCCCGCCCGCGGACCGAGCCGCGCCGGCGAATTGGCGTCGGGCCTGGTTTTTGCTGTTTCGACCGGGCATCGACGATGCTGAAGCAGCGTGCGGAAAACCGGTTCCAACTTTTCCGCACCATGCTCTAAGATGGTGCCGGTTCAGAATCCCGGCGCTCTGGCCCTGACTTGTGCGTGGAGGTTCGCATGCAAAGACCCGAGATCGATTTTGCCGGCCGCACCGTGCTGGTCACCGGCGCTTCGACCGGGATCGGGCGCGCCACCGCGCTTGCCTTTGCCGCCGCGGGCGCTTCGCTGGTGATCGGCGATGTCGATCCGCGCGCCGAGCAAACCGCCGGCGATATCGTGAAAGCGGGCGGCAAGGCGGTCTTCCAGAAGACCGACGTTTCCGACAGCGGCCAGGTGGAAAGGCTGGTCGCCCGCGCGGTTGCGGAATTCGGCTCGCTCGATGTCGCGTTCAACAACGCCGGCCTGCTGCCGCCCACCGCCCCCCTCGCCGAGCAGACCGAGGAGGACTGGCACCGGACGATGCATGTCGATGCGACCGGCGTGTTCCTCTGCCTCAAGCACGAGCTGGCGCAGATGGTGAAGGCCGGGCGCGGCGCGATCGTGAACACGGCCTCGGTGGCGGGGCTACGCGCCGATCCGGGCATGGCGCCCTATGTCGCCGCGAAACATGCGGTCGCCGGGCTGACCAAGGCCGCCGCGATCGATTATGCAGCGCAAGGCATAAGGGTCAACGCCATCGCCCCCGGCCTGGTCCGCACCCCCATGACCGAGCGCTGGCTGAACGACCCGCGGATGCGGGATCAGGTCCTGGCGGATTCGCCCATCGGCCGGGCCGCCGAACCCGAAGACATCGCGGCCTTGGTATTGTTTCTGGCGTCGGACCTCGCCAAGATCGTGACCGGCGCCGTCTATCCGATCGACGGCGCGCGCACCGCCCATTGAAGCAAGGAAAGGCATGCTCCCGGCATGAGTAACGAAGTTCGGATCAGCGGACGTTTGATTGCAGCGGCACGCGCCCTAACCGGCGTCGGCCTGGCGGATTTCGCCGCGGTCGCGGGGCTGCCGGTCGACACCCTGCAACGGATCGAGAGCGGCGGCAGCGCCTGGGTCCAATCGGACCAGGAAGCGGCAGGCCTGCACCAGGGCCTGAAGCATTTCGGGGTGATCGTCATCGAAGAGGCCGATGGCATGGGCGCGGGCATCCGGCTGAAATTCACCCGACAGGATGTGAAGCAGGTCGCGCGTCTGGAAGGGGAAGGCGGCATCGTCGGCTCCGACGACGCGCCCTGAGCCGGCGCGTTTCCAGACATCAGACCCGGATGGTCGCCGGCGCGCGGCCTTGCGGCCGCTCCTCTGGATGCGGCCCGGCATGGGACGGCGCGCCTATTGCAACGCCAAGGCCGACGCATCCGCGCGACGCCATTCGAGATGGGAAGTGACGATCTTCCCCGATGTGGAAATCGGGTTCGCCGAGCTGAGGAAAAGCCGGTCGCCCTGCTGACGGACGATGCGGGGCTGGGTCTGCCCGGTCCAGTTCGGGAACAGCGAAATGAACATCGAATGGGTAAGCTGCTGCGTCTCCTCGTCGACATGGAACGGGCCGGTATAGGCGATGTAGCTGGTGGCTTGTTCCCGGAACTCCGCGTCGCTGGCCTCGAACCAGTCGCCGGAGGCGAACGGCTTGCGGCGCGGCCTGGCCAGTTGCGCCGACATGAAGCCGTCGGGCGTGTAGAGGATGATCCCCTTCGGTTCCTCGCCCAGCGGAAAGAAGGATGGCGAACCATCGACGGGGCGCTCCTCGTAAGAGACGAGGCTCCAGGCTCCGATGAGCCGCTCACGCAAACTTTGTTTCGTCATGCATCATCCCTTCCCGCGAACAGCGGCGATGACATGCGGCCCGTTCAGTTCCGTTGCATATCGCCGTCGATCGGCACGATCTGGCCGGAGATCGATCTGGCGGCGTCGGAAGCAAGGAAAACGGCGAGCGCGGCGATGTCCTTCGGGTCCACCAGATATTGCAGCGACTGGTTCGCCATCGCCTCGGCCCGGATGTCCTCGACGGGGCGGCCCGTGGCCTGTGCGCGACCCTCGAACACCTTCTGAATCCGTTCGCCGTCAACCGCGCCGGGCAGGATGGCATTGCAGCGGATATGATGGACGCCCAGCTCCATGGCGAGGGTCTTCATGAAACCGATCAGCCCCCATTTGACCGTGGCATAGGGGCTGCGGTTCGGATAGCCGAACCGCCCGGCGGCCGACGACATCGTGATGATCGATCCACCGCCCGCCGCAATCAGATGCGGGATCGCCGCTTTGGTAACCAGGAAGGTGCCGGTCAGGTCGACCTTGAGGACCGCTTCCCACTGGTCGGGATCGACCTCCTGAACAGGCGCGGTCGGCCCGGCGATCCCGGCATTGTTGACGAGGACGTCGAGGCCGCCAAGCCGCCCGACCGCATCCGCCACCATCGTCTCGATCTGCTGGCGGTCGCCGACATCGCAGCGGCCCGTTTTCAAACCCGGCAGTTGCCGCGCCGCCGTCTCAAGCGCCGCCTGATCGATGTCGCATGTATAGACGCTGTCGCCGGCCGCCAGAAAAGCCGCGGCGATTTCCCGGCCGATGCCGGCGGCGCCCGCCGTAACCAACACCTTTCGCATCATCCGATCTCCAGGCCGGCTTCACGCCGATCCATCGCACCGCCGCGGCGGAGAGGCTATCGGCCCGATCGGCTATACCGCAACACGGATGCGCCGCCAAAGCAAATGCATGTGTTGGTCTCGGCCGCTCTTATACGGTCGACCGGCCGAGCGATGCGCGGCCGCCGCCAGCCCTATCCGCGCCGGTCCCGGGCCATGGCGTGAACCGGCGATCAGCGCGCATGGGACCGCAGCCGCCAGTTCATGCCATGGCCGGCGACAAGAATCAGGCTTCCCGCAACCGTGCACCACAGCTCGATGCGCTCTCCCGTTCCCGGCAGCAGGGCGATGACGAGACAGACGATCCCCGTCAGCCCCAGCAATACCGGCAGGACCGCGCGGTGCCGCCGATAGCCGAGCGAGAACGCCGCAAGGGCGGTCGGCGCGATCAGAGCCAGCGCGCCATAATGAAAGGCCGCCGATTGCGCGAAAAGCCCGACGATTCCGGGCAACAGCAGCAGCAGCAACGGCAGCGCCAGGCAATGCACCAGGCATAGCAGCGACGCCGAGACCGCGGTCCCCTCGATCAAATTCGCATGCGGCTCGACCCTGCTCTGTGGCGGCTCGTTGCTGGCGCGCATCATTTGTCAAATCTCCACTTGAGTCATGTTATATCATCACCTATCAAGATCGCGAACTCAAGCCAAAAGGGGATTGCCCGTGAAAATTCATGCCGTGCTGCTGTCCGCCGCTGCCGTGTCGGCGCTGTCGCCGCAGGCCGCGCTCGCATCCGCGCAGGCCGGCAGCGCCACCGACCGGGATATCGTCGTGACGTCCTCGCCCTTCGGGCAGACGGCCGACGAGACCGCGACCCCGGTCATCACTCTGGCCGGCGACGATCTTGTGCATCGCCGCCAGGCGACGCTGGGCGACACCCTGGCGGGACAGCCGGGCATCCATTTCGACAATTTCGGCGGCGGCGCCAGCCGGCCCGTGATTCGCGGCCAGACCGCGCCGCGCGTCCAGGCGCTGGCGGATGGCGCGAATATCCAGGACGCCTCGTCCATCTCGCCCGACCATGCGGTGACGACCGAGCCGCTGCTGCTGCGCGGCATCGAGGTTCTGCGCGGGCCGGCCGCCCTGCTTTACGGCGGCGGCGCCATCGGCGGCGCCATCGGCGGCGCCATCAACCTGCTCGACGACAAGGTGCCGACGGCGATCCCCGAAGGCGGCGTGGCGGGCGTGGCCGAGGGGCGGCTCGGCACCGCGGACAAGGAACGCTCGCTGGTCGGCGGCCTTACCGCCGGGGTCGGTCCCTTCGCCTTTCGTGTCGAAGGCGTGCATCGCCGCTCCGACGACTATCGGGTGCCGACGCGGTTCGGCGCGCGGCGGGTGGACGGTTCCTACAACGACAGCTCGACCTTCAGTGTCGGCGGTTCCTGGGTTGGCCCCGACGGCTATCTCGGCATCGCCTATACCCGCCAGCGCAGCGCATATGGCCTGCCCGGCCACAGCCACGAATATGAATCCTGCCATCCGCACGGCAGCAGCCTGCATTGCGGCGG
>CAZACH010000203.1:0-4361 GCA_964483275.1 uncultured Sphingomonadaceae bacterium
GAGCTGCTCGACCTCGCCGAAATCGCGGCGTAGGCGTGGCGCCGCGCGGCGTGCGGCGCGGTCCATGATGGTGATGAGGGCGGAATGGGCGGGCATGTCAGGTCAATCGGCCCGCTTCACATATTCCTGATCATAGACGTTCACGACCACGCGGGTGCCCGCCGTGACGTGGGGAGGCACCATGATGCGCACGCCATTGTCGAGGATCGCCGGCTTGTAGCTGGACGAAGCGGTCTGCCCCTTCACCACGGCCTCGGTCTCGACGATCTCGGCCTCGATATGGTCGGGCAGCTGCACGGAGATCGGCTTCTCGTCATAAAGTTCGAGCACCACGTCCATGCCGTCCTGCAGGAAGGCCGCCGCATCGCCGAGCAGGTCCTTCGACAGCGACACCTGATCATAGGTGTCCTTGTCCATGAAGGTCAGCTGGTCGCCCTCGGCGAACAGATACTGGAAATCCTTGGTGTCGAGCCGGACGCGCTCGACCGTCTCCGACGAGCGGAAGCGGACATTGGTCTTGCGGCCGTCCATCAGGTTCTTCAGCTCCACCTGCATATAGGCGCCGCCCTTGCCGGGCTGGGTGTGCTGGATCTTCACGGCGCGCCACAGCCCGCCTTCATATTCGATGATATTGCCGGGACGGATGTCCACGCCGCTGATCTTCATGCATGCCACCTTGGGAAAAGAGCCGGGCCGGGCTTTAGCGGGCCGGCCCTGTCACCGCAAGTCAGGCTTGGCCGAGCAGTCGCGCGAACGCCGCTACGGCATGGGCCTCGCCCTCGAGATCATTCCACACAGCACCGCAGACGGCGAGGAAATCGGCTCCCGCCTCGATCAGCGGCGGCGCATTCTCGACCGTGATGCCGCCGATCGCGACGCACGGTATTTCGAACAAGGTCGACCACCAGCCGAGGATCGCCGGATCGGGCCGGTGATGCGCCTCCTTGGTGGTGGTGGGATAGAAGGCCCCGAACGCCACATAGTCGGCGCCCGCCTCGCCCGCCTCCATGGCGAGGTGGCGGCTGTCATGGCAGGTCACGCCGATCTGCACGTCCGGCCCCAGCAGGGCGCGGGCGGCCTTGGGGTCGCCGTCCCCCTGCCCCAGATGCACGCCGTCGGCGCCGCATTTGAGCGCCAGGTCCATCCGGTCGTTGAGGATGAAGGCCGTGTCGCTGGCGGCGCACAGCGGCATCAGTTCAGCCGCCGCCGTCAGCACCTCGTCGTCACTTGCGCCTTTCAGGCGGAGCTGGAAGGCCGCGACGGGACCAGCGGCGAGCGCGTTTTTCAGACGCGCGGCAAAGCCCGCGTCGATGACGGGCGGCGAGATGAGGTAAAGGCCGCAATCCTTCTCCTCCCGCCCGAAACGGTCGGCGAAGCCGGGGTCCAGCCCCGGTTCATCCTGTTCACCGACCGTCCCGGTCATGTCAGGCTTATTCCTCGCCCTTGTAGATGCGGACGAGCTTGCCGAGCATCTCAAGCGCTTCGTCGCGGGGGCGCTGGAAGGTGTTGCGGCCGATGATCGAGCCGTTGCCGCCGCCGTCGCGAATGTCGCGCGCGTCCTGATAGACGGCGTCCGAACCCTTGGCGGCGCCACCCGAGAAAACGACGAGGCGGCGGCCATTGAAGCAGCTCTGCACGACATGGCGGACGCGGTCCGACTGCTTCGACCAGTCGGTGCCCTCATAGGGTTTCTTGGCTTCCTTCTGCTCGATATGGGCGGTCGGCAGCTTGACCTTGATGATGTGCGCGCCGATCAGCGCCGCCATGTGCGCGGCATAGGCGCCGACGTCGAGCGCCAGCTCGCCGTCCTTCGAGATGTTGCCGCCGCGCGGATAGGACCAGACCACCGTGGCGATGCCGACCGACTTGGCTTCGGCCGAAAGCTCGCGGATTTCCTCGATCTGCTCAAGCACCTGATCCGACCCCGGATAGATGGTGAAGCCGATCGCCGCGCAGCCGAGGCGCAGCGCGTCGTCGACGCTGCCGGTCACCGCCTGGTCGATGCTGGTCGCCCAGCTGTTCGACGAGTTGACCTTGAGGATGGTCGGGATCTGGCCCGCGAAGGTGTCGGCGCCCGCCTCCAGCATGCCGAGCGGCGCGGCATAGGCCGACAGGCCGGCGTCGATGGCGATCTGGTAATGATAATGGGGGTCGTAGGCCGCCGGGTTGACCGAGAAGCTGCGCGCCGGGCCATGCTCGAAACCCTGATCGACCGGCAGGATGACCAGCTTTCCGGTGCCGCCCAGCTTGCCGTGGGTCAGGATGCGGGCAAGGTTCGCCTTGGTGCCGGGATTGTCGCTTTCATACCAGGAGAGGATGTTCTTGACGGTCGGGGTGAAGCTCATGATGGATCTCCTGACTGAGTGTTCGCAACTGCAATATCCGCCAGCACTGCCGGCGGCAACGACCTAGGTCCGCGAAGGCGCCGACCTGCCCGGCTGGGGCGCCCATGGCGGCCCTTTCAGCTCGATCCGGTTGCCTTCGGGGTCGTCGATGTAGATCGACGGGCCTTGCCCCTCGGCCCCGTAGCGGGACACGACCTCCCCTCTTAGGCCGAAGCGGTCCAGATGGGAAATCACCCGCGCCGCATCCCAGGGCAGGACCCGGAAACAGATATGGTCGACGTTGCGCCCTTCCCGGCCCGGCGGCGCACCGCCTTCCCGGCCGATGGGACCGTCGACGGGCACGAGATCGAGCAGCGCGCCGCCCAGGCGAAGCTGGTAAAGTCCGCTTTCAGGCTGGTCCAATTCCCGCCGGGCGCCCAGAACATCGACATAAAAGTGCGTCATCATGTCGAGATCGACGACCCTCAGCACGACATGGTCGATGGCCGTGATGTTGATCATGCGATGATTCAGCCCTCCAGGGCCTTCACGCCGGGCAGCTCGCGGCCCTCCATCCATTCGAGGAAAGCGCCGCCCGCCGTCGAGACGAAGCTGAAATCGCCGGAGACGCCGGCCTGGTTGAGCGCCGCGACGGTATCGCCGCCGCCGGCGACCGAGATCAGCGAACCGTCTTTGGTGAGCGCCGCGGCGGTGCGCGCCAAGGCGACGGTCGCGGTGTCAAAGGGCGGCGTCTCGAACGCCCCGAGCGGGCCGTTCCACACCAGCGTGCGGCAGGTCTTGAGCGCATCGCCGAGCGCCTCGACCGCGGCCGGGCCGACATCGAGGATCATCTCGTCGGCGGCGACCTCATGCACGTTGACGGTGCGGGTCGGCGGATTGGCCTTGAACTCCTTCGCCACCACCACGTCATAGGGCAGGTGGACGGTGCAGTTCGCCCGGTCGGCGGCGTCGAGGATTTCCAGCGCCGTATCGGCAAGGTCATGCTCACACAGCGACTTGCCGACATCTATGCCGCGCGCTGCGAGGAAGGTGTTGGCCATGCCGCCGCCAATGATCAGGTGATCGACCCGCGCCACCAGATGCTTGAGGACATCGAGCTTGGTCGACACCTTGGCGCCGCCGACCACGGCCGCGACCGGATGTTCGGGTGCGCCGAGCGCCTTTTCCAGCGCCTCAAGCTCCGCCTGCATCGAACGGCCGGCATAGGCGGGAAGCTTGTGGGCCAGCCCCTCGGTCGAGACATGGGCGCGGTGCGCGGCGGAGAAGGCGTCGTTGACGTATATGTCGCCGAGCTTGGCCATCGCCTCGACCAGCGCCGGATCGTTCTTCTCCTCGCCGGCATGGAAGCGGGTATTCTCCAGCACCGCGATGCCGCCTTCCGGCAGGGCTGCGGCGGCATTTTCCGCCTCGGCACCGATGCAATCGTCGATGAAGGAAACCGGGCGACCCAGCACCGCCGACAGCGCCTCGGCGATTGGCTTCAACGACATCGCGTCGTTACGGCTGCCCTTGGGCCGGCCGAAATGGGCGAGCACGAGCACGCGCGCGCCCTTGTCGGAGAGTTCGGCAATGGTCGGCGCCGCCGCGCGCAGGCGGGTGTCGTCGGACACGCGGCCGTCGCTCAGCGGGACGTTCAAATCCTCGCGAACCAGCACGCGCTTGCCGCGCACGTCATTCAGGTCGTCGAGTGTCTTGAACCGGCCCATGAGAACTCCCTTGTCTTCACCGTCACGTCACAACGAGGGCGCCGGCAGCGAACCGCCGGCGCCCTTTCGTCGTTCAGAGGAACTTGGCGATCGCGCCGGCCGTGTCGACCATGCGGTTGGAGAAGCCCCATTCATTGTCGTACCACGACACGACGCGGACCAGCTTGCCTTCCAGCACCGCCGTCTCAAGGCTGTCGACGGTCGAGGACGCCGGATTGTGGTTATAGTCGATCGACACCAGCGGCTCGTCGCTGAACGCCAAAATGCCCTTGAGCGCGCCTTCCGACGCGGCCTTGAGCGCCTTGTTGAC
>CAZACH010000204.1:0-4330 GCA_964483275.1 uncultured Sphingomonadaceae bacterium
CGCGTCCTGCAGCAGCGACACCAGATCATAGGCGCGATGACCGGCCAGCGCGTCCTGGAAATCGAGCAGCCCCAGCCGTTGCAACCCCGCCCGCTCCGGCAGCAGCATGAGATTGTCGGCATGATAGTCGCGCAGCACCAGCACCGGGTCCGCCGCCGTCTCCACGAGCACGTCCGCCCAGCTCCGTTCCCATGCGCCGAGCCACGGCGCCGGATCGAGGTCGAGACCGGCCGCCGGGCCGTACCATTCGGGGAACAGCAGCACCTCGCGCGCCAGCACCGCCGCGTCATAGGGCGCCACCGCCGGCATCGCCTGCCGCCCCAGCTCGGCCAATATGTCGATGGCGACGGCATAGACGTCCGTCTCGGCCGACGGGTCGCGGGCAAGCGCGGGGCCGACCCGCGCGTCTCCGAAATCCTCGAGCAGCAGCAGGCCCTGCCCCATATCCACCGCCAGATCGCGCGGCGCGGACAGGCCGAGCGCGCCCAGGTGACGCGCGATCGCCAGGAAAGGCCCGACATCCTCATGCGCGGGCGGCGCGTCCATCAGCACGGCGCTGCGGTCGCCCTCCAGCACACGGAAATAGCGACGGAAACTGGCGTCGCCGGCCAAAGGCTCGATGCGGGCGCCGGCCCAGCCATGGGCGGCGAGAAAAGCAGGCGCGGCGGGCGGGGGAATCATTGCGGGGGCCATCGGCCTTCCCATGCCGCCGGCACCCGCGCTGTCAAGCGGCGCGGCTGCGCGCCGCTGCCCTCGATGGCGAGCGCAAGCGCATCGGGCCACGCCATTGCGCCCATGCGCTCGGGCCATTCGACCAGCAGCACCGCGTCCATCCGCGCCTCGTCCAGCCCCAACTCGTCCAGATCCTCCGGCCCGTCCAGGCGATAGAGATCGACATGCCAGACCGGCAACCGCAACTCGGGCGGGTCATAGGTCTGGACGATGGTGAAGGTCGGGCTGGGAACCTCGCCGACATAGCCGAGCGCTTCCAGAAACCCCCGCGCCAGCGTCGTCTTGCCGGCGCCGAGATCGCCCGCGAGCAGGATGGCGTCGCCCGGCCGCGCGACGGCGGCGAGACGACCGCCCGCCGCCCGCAGCGCGGCTTCGTCCAGCCCCTCCAGCGTCATGCCACCCCTTCCCGCGATGGCTGGCGCGGCAGGTGCAGCGTGACGATCGTCCCCTGCCCCACCTCCGACACCAGTTCGACCCGCCCGCCGTGCATCGTCACGAAACGCCGCACCAGCGACAGGCCCAGCCCGACCTTGCGCTCGCCGCGCGTGTCGGCGCGCGGCGCGGCGCCGTGGAACGTATCGAACACCCGCGCCTGCTCGTCGGGCGGAATGCCGATGCCACTGTCCGAGACGATCAGGCGGACCTCCTCGGCATCGCCTTCGGCCAGCAGCATGACGCGGCCACCATGATGGGTGAAGGCCAGCGCGTTGGACAGCAGGTGGCCCAGCGACTGGCGCAACCGCCCCTCGTCGCCCTCCAGCGCGCCGACGCCATCGTCCATGCGGGCCTCAAGCTCGATGCCGCGCTCGGCGGCCGTCGCCTGCGACTGGCTGGCGACCTCGCCGATCAGGGCGGCGATGTCGATCGCGCCATAGCTCAGCTCCGGGCCGCTCTCCTCGCTGACCGACAGGTCGAGAATATCGTCGATCAGCCCCTTGAGCCGCCCGGCCGCCTCCAGGATCGGGTCGACATAGCCGCGTTGCTGCGCGCTCAGTTCGCCCGCATAGCCGGCCAGCAACATTTCGGTGAAGCCGCTGATCGAGGTCAGCGGCGTGCGCAGTTCATAGCTCATATTGGCGACGAACTGCGACTTGATGCGGTCCGCCGCTTCCAGCGCCTCGTTGCGGTCGCGCAGCGCCGCCTCGATGCGGCGGCTGTCGGTGACGTCGAGGATGGTGAACAGCGCATTGCCGTCCGGCAGCGGCACCGCCGCGAACTCCAGATGCCGCCCGTCCCTGAGCGCGATCCGGCCGCTGCGCTGCTTCCGGTCGGTGGTGGCAGAGCGGACATAGTCGCGCAGCAGGTCGGCGCGCTGCGGGATGCTCATCACCCGCGCGGCGGCGGCGACCAGCTCCTCGACATGCGGCGGCGACTGGATCTGCTCCGGCTCCAGCCCCCACAGGCGCGCGAAGCGGCTGTTCCAGAGGGTGAGGCGCCCGTTCGCGGCGAACACCGCCACCGCCTCGAACAGATTGTCGAGCGTCGCGGCCTGCACGCGCAGCAGCGTGTCGCGGGCGCTGGCGAGCCGCATATGCTCGGTGCGATCCTCGAACACCAGCAGCAGGCCGCCTTCGGGATGCGGCTGGGCGAGGACGCGCAGATGCTCGCCGCCGGGCAGCGACCAGCTCTCCTCGACCGCGTCGATGGCCGCGTTGAACCAGCCCCGCCGCTCGGCGCGCCATCGCGGGAAGTCACGGCTTTCGGGCAGGCGCTGATTCTCCCGCATCCGGTCGAGCACCCGGTCGAACTCAGGCTGCTCGGCCAGCCAGTCGCCATCCAACCCGAACATCCGCTGGAAGGGCTGGTTGAAGAAGATCAGGCCGCCATCGGCCGCAAATTGCGCGACGCCGGCCGACAGCCGATCGAAGGTGGCGCGCTGCGCCCGGCCCAGCCGCGCCAGTTCGCCGCGCAGATTTTCCAGTTCCTCGACATCGAGCGCGAAGCCCGCCACGCCGCCGGCCGCGAGCGGGATGTCGACGAAACGCAAGGTCCGCCGCTGCCCGTCGCTGATAACCGGCTCCACGGCCGTGCCGACCTCACCGCGACGCAGCGCGCCTGCCGCGGCCTCCCGCCCCTTGTCGCCGTCGCGCAGCTCGATGGCTCCGCCGATCGCCGCGTCGATGCTTTCGGCTTCGACCGCGCGCGCATAGGCATTGTTGACCAGCGACAGGGCGAGGCTGGAATCGCGCAGCCACATCGGAAAGGGCGCCGCCTCGACCAGCGAGGTCAGCATGGCGACGATCTCGCCCCGCCGCTCCGATTCACCCGCCAGCGCCGCCCTGTCGCGTTGCTCCTGCGTCGTATCGGACAGCCACAGCACCATCGTGCCCGCCAGCTCGCGCGGCGCAGAGCGGCCGTGGATGGTCAAGGCCCGCGATCCATCGGCCAGTTCGGCCGTGCGGGCGAAGCTGACGCCGGAGCCGCGCAGCGCCTCCAGATCGTCGCGCAACGCGGCGGCATGGGTCGGGTCGAGCCGGGCGAGCAGCGCCTCGCGGCTGGCGACCTCGCTGCCCAGCAGCGCCGCCATGCCGGTCGAGGCGGTGATCCGGCCTTCGCTGTTGAGGACGGCATGGGCCGCCGGCGCGGTCGAGAGCAGCGCGGACAGCCCCTGCCCCCATTTTTCCATGCGGCGCGAATCGAGGTAGGCGCGCACCCCGCGCACGATCGCCCAGACGGCGACGGCGAGCCATGCGCCGATCAGCAGGGCGACCACCCCGTCGCGCGGCAGCGTCGAGGCGAATTCAGTCACCGCGGGCGATCGGCGAAAAGAAAATGCGGGGCAAAGCGTTCACCCCGCATCTCCTAGACGATGTTAACGCGAAGGGGAATCGGCTGCCGCGCCTTACCCCCGCATTGTTCAGTAGCGATAGTGATCCGGCTTGAACGGCCCTTCGGTGGACACGCCGATATAGGCGGCCTGCTTTTCGGTCAGCTTGCTCAGCTTGACGCCCAGCTTTTCGAGGTGCAGCGCCGCGACCTTCTCGTCGAGATGCTTGGGCAGCACGAAGACCTTGTTCTCATACTGGCCGGGCTTGGTCCACAGCTCGATCTGCGCCAGCACCTGGTTGGTGAAGCTGGACGACATGACGAAGCTGGGGTGGCCGGTGGCGCAGCCGAGGTTCACCAGGCGGCCCTTGGCGAGCACGATGATCTGCTTGCCGTCCGCGAACTCGACCAGGTCGACCTGCGGCTTGATCTCCGTCCACTTGCAGTTGGACAGGGCCGCGATCTGGATCTCGCTGTCGAAGTGACCGATATTGCAGACGATGGCGTGGTTCTTCATCGCCCGCATATGGTCGAGCGTGATGACGTCGGCATTGCCGGTCGCGGTGACGAAGATGTCGGCGCGGGTCGCCGCTTCCTCCATCGTCACCACCTCATAGCCTTCCATCGCCGCCTGCAGCGCGCAGATCGGGTCGACCTCCGTCACCAGCACGCGGGCGCCGCCGTTGCGCAGCGAGGCGGCCGAGCCCTTGCCGACATCGCCGAAGCCGGCGACGACCGCGATCTTGCCGGCCAGCATCACGTCGGTGGCGCGGCGGATGGCGTCGACCAGCGATTCCTTGCAGCCATAGAGATTGTCGAACTTCGACTTGGT
>CAZACH010000205.1:0-2730 GCA_964483275.1 uncultured Sphingomonadaceae bacterium
TGGTAGACGCGCCAGATTTAGGTTCTGGTATCGCAAGATGTGGGGGTTCGAGTCCCTTCGCCCGCACCAGCCTCGCCGCACAGCGGAGCCGCCAACGAAATTCTAGGACGAAGGCTCTTTTGGACATGCAGACAGTCGAAACCTTGAACGAAGGGCTGAAGCGCGCCTTCACGCTGACCATTCCGGCAAAGGACATCGCGGCGCGCGTCGATACGCAGCTGGCGCAGGTTGCCCCGCAGGTGCGGATGCCCGGCTTCCGTCCCGGCAAGGTGCCGGCCAACCTCGTCCGCAAGATGCACGGTTCGGCGCTGGAGCAGGAAGCGTTGCAGAATGCTGTGCAGGACGGCGTGCAGCAGCTTCTCGCCGAAAAGTCCCTCCGCCCCGCCATGCAGCCGCAGGTCGAGCTGGACGAGGGCTATGCCCCCGGCAAGGACGCCGAGGTCAAGGTGGCGCTGGAAGTCCTGCCGCAGGTGCCGGAGCCGAAGATCGAGGGCCTGACGCTCGAACGCCTGACCGTCGAGCCGGACGACAGCGCCGTCGACGCCGCGCTCGCCCAGCTTTCGGGCGGCCGCAAGAGCTTCGAGGCGGCCGAGGCCGGCCGCGCCGCGCAGACCGGCGATGCCGTCATCATTGATTTCCTCGGCAAGGTCGATGGCGAGCCGTTCGAGGGCGGCAAGGGCGAGGGCATGCAGATCGAGCTTGGCTCGGGCCAGCTCATCCCCGGTTTCGAGGACCAGCTGATCGGCGCCAAGGCCAATGACGAAGTGACCGTCAGCGTCAATTTCCCGGACGATTACAATGTCGCCTACCTCAAGGGGAAGCCGGCGACCTTCGACGTGGTCGTGACCGAGGTGCGCACCCCCAAGGAAGCGGGCGAGCCGGACGATGATTTCGCCAAGCAGCTCGGCCTTGAGAGCCTTGAGCAGCTCAAGGGCCTGCTCAAGGGGCAGGTCGAGCAGGAGCTGAACGGCCTGACCCGCACCCACTTGAAACGCAAGCTGCTCGACCAGCTTGCCGCCTCACATGATTTCGAGGTGCCGCCGTCGATGGTCGATGCCGAGTTCCGCCAGATCTGGGCGCAGCTGGAGCATGAGGCCGGCCACGCCGAGGACCCGGAGGCTGCCAAGGCCGAGATGGAGGCCGAGCGCGAGGATTACGTCAAGATCGCCGAGCGTCGCGTCCGCCTGGGCCTGCTGCTGTCGGAGATCGGCCAGGCCAATGGCGTCGAGGTGACGCAGCAGGAGATGAACCGGCTGGTCGCCCAGCAGGCGCAGCAATATCGCGGCGAGGACCAGCAGCGCTTCCTGCAATATGTCCAGCAGAACCCGATGGCCCAGGCGCAGATCCGCGCGCCGCTCTATGAGGAGAAGGTCGTCGACTTCCTGCTGACCAAGGCGGCGATCACCGACCGCACCGTCGACCGCGCCGAGCTGGAAGCGGCGATCGAGGCGGACGAGGACGGCCACGTCCACGGCCCGAACTGCGGTCACGACCATGGCGACGGCCATGTCCATGGCCCGGATTGCGACCATGACCATGACGACGGCGCCAAGAAGGCCAAGCCGGCGGCCGCCAAGCCCGCCGCCAAGAAGGCTGCGGCGCCGAAGAAGACGGCCGCCAAGGCCGAGGCGGCCGAAGGCGAAGCCGCTGTCGAAGCCAAGCCGGTGAAGAAGGCGGCGCCGAAGGCCAAGGCGGCGGCTGATGCCGGCGAAGCGGCTGAGAAGCCCAAGCCGGCGGCGAAGAAGCCGGCCGCCAAGAAGGCCAAGGCCGCCGATTGATGCCACAGGCGGGGGGGCTGGTGGAGGAGCAGGGCGCAGCGCCGCCCGGCCCCCCCGTGCTGCCCCGCATCGCCGTGCTGCTGCCCTGCTATAATGAGGAAGCGGCGATCGGCGGGACGGTGGCGGCGTTCCGCGCGCACCTGCCCCACGCCACCATCTATGTTTACGACAACAACTCGCGCGACGGCACGCGCGCCGTCGCCGAGGCGGCCGGCGCGGTCGTCCGCAACGAGCGGGTGCAGGGCAAGGGCGCGGTCGTCCGCCGCATGTTCGCGGACATCGACGCCGACGTCTATGTGCTGGCCGATGGCGACGCCACCTATGATGCATCGGCCGCGCCGATCATGGTCCGCCGCCTGCTGGAGGACCAGCTCGACATGGTGGTCGGCGCGCGGGCCAGCGAGATCGACGCCGCCTACCGGCGCGGCCATGTCCTCGGCAACCGCCTGCTGACCGGCCTGCTCGCCTGGATGTTCGGCCGCTCGTTCAGCGACATATTGTCCGGCTACCGCGTCTTTTCACGCCGGTTCGTCAAATCCTTCCCGGCGCTGTCGCAGGGCTTCGAGATCGAGACCGAGATCAGCGTCCATGCGCTGGAGCTGCGGATGCCGGTCGCGGAGCTGCGCACCGCCTATGGCGCGCGGCCCGAAGGCTCGCTGTCCAAGCTCAGCACCTATTCGGACGGCTGGCGCATCCTGTCGACGATGCTGACGCTGTTCCGAATCGAGCGCCCCGTCGCCTTCTTCGGCACGATCGCGCTGACCCTGCTGTTCGTCGCCCTGCTGCTCGCCCTGCCGCTCGCCGTCACCTATATCCACACCGGCCTGGTGCCGCGCCTGCCCACCGCCGTGCTCGTCACCGGCATCAGCATCGTCGCGGTGCTGTGCTTCTTCGCCGGCCTGATCCTCGACACCGTCACGCGCGGCCGCCGGGAGATCAAGCGGCTGGCCTA
>CAZACH010000205.1:2830-4312 GCA_964483275.1 uncultured Sphingomonadaceae bacterium
GCCTGATCCTCGACACCGTCACGCGCGGCCGCCGGGAGATCAAGCGGCTGGCCTATCTCACCTATCCGCCGCCCGAACCGCGGGATTTTTGAGGGAAGCGCGGCGCCGGCCCGCCCTATTCCTGCCAGTCGATAATCTCCCAGCCGCGTTGGACGGCCAGCCGGCGCAGCTTGGGGCTGGGGCAGACGGCGAACGGCTCGTCCGCCCATTCGAGCACCGGCGCGTCGGAGACATGATCGGAATAAAAGCGGATTTCGGCCGCCTCCCGGTCGATCTTCTGGTCGATCAGCCAGCTGCGGATCATGCGCAGCTTGGCCGGGCCATAGCAATTCTCGCCGTCGATGCGCGCCAGGATGCGCTGGTCCAGCCCGGCGAGGCTGTTGGTGGCGATGACATCCGTTACCCCCAGCGCGCGGGCGATATCCTCGACATAGAGACGGTAGGAGGCGGTGGCGATCACGACGCGCCAGCCGGCGGCGCGATCCGCCTCGATGCGTCGCGCGGCGTCGGCATAGAAATTGCCCGCCAGCGTCGCCTCGGCAAAGCTTTTGGTAACGCGCGCCAGCCGGTCGCGGCGTAGCGCCGGCCCCAGCAGCATATGCTGGTTGAACTCCTTGAGGCGCGCCCGGCTGATCGCCTTCAGCGCATAGGCGATGAAGGCCAGTATGACGACCGGCGCCAGCAGCAGGCGCCAGGGCGCGAGGCGCAGCGCCGCGTGGATCAGGAAGGGCGTGTAGGTGCCGCGCCGGGTGATCGTGCGGTCCATGTCATAGATTGCCAGCCGAACCACCATCCGCGCCCCTTTCATTGTGCGGGTTCCTGAGACAGCATTTCGCCCGTCCTCGCAACCGCCGGCGACCATTGGCGTTTCATGTCTTGCCCGTCACGATCCGATCGGCCACCTTCCGCAGGCTTATGAACACACCCGCAGATTTCGAGGACGTGACGGAAGGGGAAGGACGCACCCTGCGGTTCACGGGGTGTTTGACCCTGCCTCGGCTCAAGACCCTCCCGGATCGGCTGGACGAACTCGGCGATGTCAGCGGGCTGCGCGTCGACCTGGGCGATGTCGAGCGCATGGACACGGTCGGCGCCTGGCTGATCCATCGGCTGGCGCGCGACGGCGCGGAGGTCGTCGGCGCGGACGAGGAGACGCGGCACCTGCTCGCCCAGGTCGCCGACGCCGACCGGCCGGTGAAGATCCGGCCCGATTCGCGGCCGGGCTGGGAACGGATCATCACCGATATCGGCCGTGGCACCGTCGAGGCCGGGCGCGTCATGCTGGGCTTCATCGCCTTTTTCGGGGAGGTGATGGTCGGCCTGTGGAACGTCATCCGCCGCCCGCGCCGCTTCCGCGCCAATGCCGTCGTCCGCCAGTTCGAGGTCGTCGGCGTCGATGCCCTGCCGATCGTCGGCCTGATGAGCTTTCTGGTCGGCATCGTCATCGCGCAGCAGGGCGCGGTGCAGCTGCGCCAGTTCGGG
>CAZACH010000206.1:0-4294 GCA_964483275.1 uncultured Sphingomonadaceae bacterium
TGATGTCGAGGCAGCCGGCCAGCACCATCGGCTGGTTGGCGACGATGCCGACGGTGCGGCCCTCGACCCGGCCGAAGCCGATGATGATGTTGCCGGCATGGGCGGGCTGAAGCTCGAAGAAATCGCCCTCGTCGACGACCTTGCGGATCAGCTCGTGCATGTCATAGGGCATGGTCGCGCTGTCGGGGATCAGGCTGTCGAGGCTGGGTTCCAGCCGGTCCCACGGATCCTCGGTCGGGCGCGTCGGCACGTCGTGGCGGTTCGAGGCCGGCAGGAAGTCGATGAAGTCGCGCGCGGCGAGCAGCGCCTCGACGTCATTCTCGAAGGCGACGTCGGCAACGCCGGACTTGGTGGTGTGGGTGACGGCGCCGCCCAGCTCCTCCTGGGTCACGACCTCGTTGGTGACGGTCTTCACCACGTCGGGGCCGGTGACGAACATGTAGCTCGAATCCTTCACCATGAAGATGAAGTCGGTCATCGCCGGCGAATAGACCGCGCCGCCCGCGCACGGCCCCATGATCAGGCTGATCTGCGGCACCACGCCCGACGCCAGCACGTTGCGCTGGAACACCTCGGCATAGCCGGCGAGCGAGGCGACGCCCTCCTGGATGCGCGCGCCGCCCGAGTCGTTGAGGCCGATGACGGGCGCGCCGACCTTCATCGCCATGTCCATGATCTTGCAGATCTTCTGGGCGTGGCGTTCCGACAGCGAGCCGCCGAACACGGTGAAATCCTGGCTGAACACGAAGACCAGCCGGCCGTTGACGGTGCCGGAGCCGGTGACGACGCCGTCGCCCGGCACGGTCTGCGTCTCCATGCCGAAATCGGAGCAATTATGCTCGACATACATGTCGAGTTCCTCGAACGAGCCTTCGTCGAGGAACAGCTCCAGCCGCTCGCGCGCGGTCAGGCGGCCCTTTTTATGCTGCGCCTCGATCCGCGCCTCGCCGCCTCCGAGGCGGGCCTTCTGACGCCGGGTTTCAAGCAGTTCGAGTTTGTCCATCATTCCTTAGCGCTCCCTAGCGGGGCCGTGCCATAGGGAGGAAGTCGCCCGCAACCAAGCAATTTCGCGCCTATTTGCGAAAGATGGATGCTCGCATTATAGAATTTTGCGAAATTGCGAAGGAATGCGATGCGCGAAAAACTGTTCGCGGGCGCCAAGGTACGGGAACTGCGGGAGCGTCACGGCCTCACCCAGGCGGAGCTTGCCCGGCGGCTCGACCTGTCCGTCAGCTACCTGTCGCAGATCGAGGCGGATATCCGCCCGGTGACGATCCGCGTGCTGCTGCTGCTCGCCCGCGATTTCGCGCTCGACCTGCGCCAGCTCGAAACCGGCGACGTCGCCACCGCCACCGTCGACCTGCGCGACACGCTCGGCGATCCGCTGTTCGCCGACGATCCGGTCGCCCCGGCCGAGATGAAGCGGCTGCTGTCGCAAAGCCCCGGCATGGCGCGCCGGCTGGTCCGGCTGCACCGCGCCTATCGCGAGGCGCTCGACCGGCTCCAGACGCTCGACGACGCCATTGGCGGCCACCGCACCGAAACGCTGCTGCCGTGGGACGAGGTGCGCGACTATTTCAACGACCGCGACAATTATATCGCCGAACTGGACGAGGCCGCCGAGGTCATGGCCGGATCGCTTGCCGGCTTCGACGACAACCCCGCCCGCGCGCTGGAGGAGGCGCTGCAACGCGATCACCAGGTGCTGGTCGCCGGCGGCACGCGGGGCGTCATGCGTGAATTCCTGCCCGCCGAGGGGCTGCTGCGCCTCGATCCCGGGCTTGAGCCGTCGACGCGCACCTTCCTGCTCGCCCACCAGTTCGCGGCGCTCGCGTTCAGCGACATGCTGGACCAGCTGAGCGCCGAGGCGCCGTTGCGGTCGGAGGATTCGCGCCAGCTCGTCCGCGTCGGCCTCACCAACTATGCGGCGGGCGCGCTGCTGATGCCCTATCGCCGCTTCGCCCGGCTGGCGCGGGAGATGCGGCACGATGTCGAGCGGCTGCAACGCCGTTTCGCCACCAGCTTCGAGCAGGTCTGCCACCGCCTGTCGACGCTCCAGCGCCCCGGCGCGCGCGGCATTCCGGTGTTCTTCGTGCGCGTCGACATGGCCGGCAACATCACCAAGCGGCACAGCGCCACCCGCCTGCAATTCGCCCGCTATGGCGGCACCTGCCCGCTGTGGAACGTGCATGAAGCGGTGGCGGCGCCCGGCCGCATCCTCGTCCAGTCGGTGGAGACGCCCGACGGCGTCAGCTATGTCAGCATGGCGCGCGGCCTCATCAAGCGGTCGGGCGACTTCACCCGCCCCGACCGCCGCTATGCCGTGGCGCTCGGCTGCGAGACGGCCCATGCGCCGGATTTCGTCTATGCCGATGGATTGGGCCTCGGCAGCACCGCGCCAACGCCGATCGCCGCCTCCTGCCGGGTCTGCCCGCGCGAAACCTGCACCCAGCGCGCCTTCCCGCCGAGCGACCGGCGGATGCGGGTGGACCCGGACGTCCGCCACGTCGTGCCCTATGGGCTGGCCTGAGCCATGATCCCCGTCACCCCGTCCCTGTCGCTCGACCCCGACGAGATCGAGTTCCGCGCCGCGCGCGCGCGCGGCCCCGGCGGCCAGCATGTCAACAAGACCTCGACGGCGGTGGAGCTGCGCTTCGACGTGCCCTGCTCGTCCCTGCCGCCCGACGTGCGCGCGCGCCTCTATCGCCTCGCCGGCAGCCGGCTCACGCAGGAGGGCGTGATCGTCCTGTTCGCGCAGGGCCACCGCAGTCAGGAGATGAACCGCCGCGAGGTGCTCGACCGGCTCGTCGACCTCGTCCGCGCCGCCGCCGCGCGGCCCAAGGCGCGCAAGCCGACCAAGGCAAGCCATGGCTCCAAGCTCCGCCGCCTCGAAGGCAAGAGCCGCCGCGCGACGGTCAAGGCCGGGCGGGGCCGGCCGAGCACCGACTGAACGGCGGCGGTCGCGGTTCACCCGGACGCAGGGGCGGTCCCGGTAAATTCTACTGACAAGGCCGCCCCCGGCCTCTATCCCCCACCCCAGCATCCATCAGAAAGGGTTTACAGGAATGAGCGAGATGATCGACCGCGCCGGGCTGTCCGTTGCCGAGTCCCTGGTTCGATTCATCGAAACGCGCGCGCTGCCCGGCACCGGCATCGAGGCCGGGGCCTTCTGGGCCGGCGTCGCCGACATCTATGGCCGCTTCGCGCCGGAAAATGCCGCGCTGCTCGCCAAGCGCGACACGCTCCAGCAGCAGATCGACGCATGGCACGAGCAGCGTCGCGGCCAGCCGATCGACGCCGCCGCCTACAAGGCCTTCCTGAACGAGATCGGCTATCTGGTCGACGAGCCTGCGCCCTTCTCCGTCGATCCGTGCAACGTCGATGACGAGGTGGCGCGCATGGGCGGGCCGCAGCTCGTCGTGCCGGTGCTCAACGCCCGCTTCCTGCTCAATGCCGCCAATGCCCGCTGGGGCAGCCTCTATGACGCGCTCTACGGCACCGACGCGATTCCGGGCGCGCCCGCCGGCAAGGGCTATGACGCGGCGCGCGGCGCGCAGGTGATCGCCTGGGGCCGCGACTTCCTGGACCGGGCCGTGCCGCTCGCTTCGGGATCGTGGAAGGACTTCAAGGGCGGCGACCCCGCGCTCGCCGACCCCGCCCAGCTTGTCGGCCGCCGCGGCGAGAGCCTGCTGTTCCGCCACAACGGCCTGCATATCGAGCTGGTGATCGACCGCGACCACGCCATCGGCCGCGACGACCCCGCCGGCATTGCCGACATCGTGCTGGAATCGGCGCTGACCACCATCGTCGACCTTGAGGATTCGATCGCGGCGGTCGACGCCGAGGACAAGGTCGCCGCCTATGACAATTGGCTCGGCCTGATGCGCGGCGACCTTGAGGCGCGCTTCGACAAGGGCGGCCGGGAGATGACCCGCCGCCTCGATGCCGACCGCGACTATGCCGCGCCCGACGGCGCCACCCTCACCCTTCCCGGCCGCAGCCTGCTGTTCGTGCGCAATGTCGGCCATCTGATGACGACGCCGGCGGTGCGCCTGCCGGGCGGCGGCGAAGCGCCCGAGGGCATTTTGGACGGCATCGTCACCTCGCTGATCGCGCTGCACGACCTCAAGGGCCTCGGCAAGTTCCGCAACAGCCGCGCCGGTTCGATCTATATCGTCAAGCCCAAGATGCACGGGCCGGAGGAAGCCGGCTTCACCAACCGCCTGTTCGACGCCGTCGAGGACCTGCTGGGTCTTGAGCGCCACACCATCAAGGTCGGCGTGATGGACGAGGA
>CAZACH010000207.1:0-4279 GCA_964483275.1 uncultured Sphingomonadaceae bacterium
CAACGCCGCCGGCAAGGATGTCGTCGTCATCGGCGGCGGTGATACCGCGATGGACTGCGTGCGCACCGCGATCCGGCAGGGCGCGACCTCCGTGAAGTGCCTGTATCGCCGCGACCGGGCGAATATGCCGGGCTCGCAGCGCGAGGTGGCGCATGCCGAGGAGGAGGGCGTCGAGTTCGTCTGGCTGTCGGCGCCGCAGGCGTTCGACGGCGGCGACAGGGTCAGCGGCGTCAAGGTGCAGCGCATGCGCCTGGGCGCGCCCGACGTCAGCGGTCGCCGCGCGCCGGAAATCGACCCGGGCAACGAGTTCCGGCTGGACGCGGGGCTGGTCATCAAGGCGCTGGGCTATGATGCCGAGGACCTGCCGGTGCTGTTCGGCAGCAACGATCTGTCGGTGACGCGCTGGGGAACGCTCAGGGTCGATCACAAGACCATGCAGACCAGCATCGACGGGGTTTTCGCCGCGGGCGATATTGTGCGTGGCGCTTCGCTGGTGGTCTGGGCGATCCGCGATGGCCGCGATGTCGCCGAGCAGATGCATCTCTATCTGAAGGCCAAGGCGCGGGCGGGGCAGGACGCCCCGGCGCAGGTGGCGGCATGACCCGCCCCCTGTGCGCCGCCATGGCGCTGCTGCTCGCGGCTTCGGCGAGCGCGCCGGCGTCCGCTCAAGCGCCGGCGGTCACCGTGGTTCCGGTGGCGGAAGCGGCCGTTTCGCCGCAGCGGCTGGCGCTGGCGAAGCAGCTGGTCGCCCTGCTCGACGTCAAGGGCCAGATGCTGCAACCGATGCGGCGGATGCAGGAGCAGATGCGCTCGGGCGCGGCGGTGAGCCAGCAACTCGACGCCAGCCCCCGAACGCGCCTCGAACGCTCGAAGAACCCGGCGAAATGGGATGCGGTGACGAAACGCATCGGCGCGATCCAGGCCGAGGCGATCCAGCGCATCCTCGACGATATGGCGCCGAAGGTGGAGGCGCATGCGATCGCCAGCCATGCCCGCCACTTCACGGAAAGCGAGCTGCGCGGCCTGATAGAATTTTACGGGACGCCGCTCGGCAAGCGGCTCGCCGAGAATAGCAGCGTGATCGCGCTGGAGTCGGTGGCGTTCGTGCAGTCGACCGTCGCGCCGCGCGTCGCGCAGGAAATGAAGAGCATCCAGCCCCAGGTTCAGGTCGAGCTCAACCGCCTGACGCCTGCCGGCAAGTGAGGTTGTCGAAGATGGACGTTTTCACCCCCGAACATATGGCCGCCGAGCGCGAGCGTCTGGCGCGCGAGGGCATGTACCGGCCCGAGATGGAATCCGATGCCTGCGGCGTCGGCCTGATCGCGGCGATCGACGGCGTGCCGTCCCGGCGTGTCGTCGTGGCCGCCATCGACGCCCTGAAGGCGGTCTGGCATCGCGGCGCGGTGGACGCCGACGGCAAGACCGGCGATGGCGCCGGCATCCATATCGAACTGCCGACCGCCTTTTTCGAGGAAGCGATCGAGCGGTCGGGCCATATTCCCCGTCCGGGGCGGCTGGCGGTCGGCATGATGTTCCTACCGCGCACCGACCTTGGCGCGCAGGAGGATTGCCGCACCATCGTCGAAAGCGAGATCATTGATTTCGGCTATACCATCTATGGCTGGCGCCAGGTGCCGGTGGACGTGTCGGTCATCGGCGACAAGGCCATGCAGACCCGGCCCGAGATCGAGCAGATCATGATCGCCGGCCCATCGGGCGAGGACGTCTCGGCCGAGGAGTTCGAGAAGAATCTCTACCTGATCCGCCGCCGCATCGAGAAGAAGGTGATCGAGGCGCAGATCCAGGGATTCTACGTCTGCTCGCTGTCGTGCCGGTCGATCATCTACAAGGGCCTGTTCCTGGCGGAGAGCCTGTCGCATTTCTACCCGGACCTCAACGACGAGCGCTTCGTCTCGCGCTGCGCGATCTTCCACCAGCGCTATTCGACCAACACCTTCCCGCAATGGTGGCTGGCCCAGCCGTTCCGCACGCTCGCCCATAATGGCGAGATCAACACGATCCGCGGCAACAAGAACTGGATGCGCAGCCACGAGATCAAGATGGCCTCGCTGGCGTTCGGCGAGCATTCGGAGGACATCAAGCCCCTGATCCCGGCCGGCGCGTCCGACACCGCCGCGCTCGACGCGGTGTTCGAGGCGATCTGCCGGTCCGGCCGCGACGCGCCGACCGCCAAGCTGATGCTGGTGCCCGAGGCGTGGCAGCACGACCTCGACATGGATGCCGATGTCCGCGCCATGTACGCCTATTTCGCCAGCGTGATGGAGCCGTGGGACGGGCCGGCGGCGCTCGCCATGACGGACGGCCGCTGGGTGGTCGCCGGCCTCGACCGCAACGCGCTGCGTCCGCTGCGCTATACGGTGACGGCCGACAAGCTGCTGATCGTCGGTTCGGAGACCGGCATGGTCGTGGTTCCCGAGCCGCAGATCGTCCGCAAGGGGCGGCTGGGGCCGGGGCAGATGATCGCCGTCGACCTCGACGAAGGCGTGATGTTCGACGACGACGCCATCAAGCACCGGATCGCGGGCGACGCGCCCTATGCCGACTGGGTCGCCGGTTTCCACCAGTTTTCCGAACTGGACGGCTATGGCGGGGAGGAGCCGGCCGGCACGCTGAGCCGCGACCGGCTGCGGCGCATCCAGGTCGCGGCGGGGCAGACGCTTGAGGATATCGAGCTGCTGCTGGCGCCGATGGTGGAGGACGCCAAGGAGGCCATCGGCTCGATGGGCGACGACACGCCGCTCGCCGTGATTTCCGCCAATCCGCGCTGCATCAGCCATTTCTTCCGGCAGAATTTCAGCCAGGTCACCAATCCGCCGATCGACCCGCTGCGCGAGACGCGGGTGATGAGCCTGCAGACCCGCTTCGGCAATCTCGGCAATATCCTGGATCGCGACACGCGCCAGCAGGGCGTGCTGGTGCTCGATTCGCCGGTGCTCACCAACCGCGAATGGCAGATGCTCAAGGATCGCTTCGGCGCGCAGGCGGCGGAGATCGACTGCACCTATCCGGCGGGCGTCGGCACCGACGGCCTGCGCGCCGCCATCGCCCGCGTGCGCGCCGAGGCCGAGAAGGCGGTGCGCGAGGGCAAGAGCGAGCTGTTCCTGACCGACGAGAATGTCGGTGCCGAGCGCATCGGCATGCAGATGATCCTGGCGGCGGCGGCGGTGCACACCCACCTCGTCCGCAAGGGGCTGCGCAGCTTCGCCAGCGTCAATGTGCGCTCGGCGGAGTGCCTCGACACGCATTATTATACCGTGCTGATCGGCGTCGGCGCCACCACGGTCAATGCCTGGCTGACGCAGGAGGCGATCGCCGACCGCCATGCGCGCGGCCTGTTCGGCGAGCTGACGCTGACGGAGTGTGTCCACCGCTATCGCAAGGCGATCAACGACGGGCTGCTCAAGATCATGTCGAAGATGGGGATCGCGGTGATCTCCAGCTATCGCGGCGGCTATAATTTCGAGGCGGTCGGCCTCAGCCGCGCGCTGGTCAACGACCTGTTCCCCGGCATGCCGGCGAAGATTTCAGGCGAGGGCTATGCCTCGCTCTACGTCAACGCCTCCATGCGGCATGAACAGGCTTTCCGGCCGGACGTCGTCACCCTGCCCATCGGCGGCTTCTATCGCCACCGCGCGGGCGGGGAAACGCATGCCTGGTCGGCCCAGCTGATGCACCTGCTGCAAACCTCGGTCGCGACCGACAGCTATTCCTCCTACCTCGCCTTTTCGCGCGGGGTGCGGGACATGCCGCCGGTGTATCTGCGCGACCTGCTGGAATTCAACGAGGTCAATCCGCCAGTCCCACTGGACGAGGTGGAGGCGATCACCGAAATCCGCAAGCGCTTCATCACGCCGGGCATGAGCCTGGGCGCGCTGTCCCCCGAAGCGCATGAAACGCTGGCCATCGCCATGAACCGCATCGGCGCGAAGGCGGTGTCGGGCGAAGGCGGCGAGGATCGTTCGCGCTACGCCCCCTACGCCAATGGCGACAACGCCAACAGTGTCATCAAGCAGATCGCGTCGGGGCGCTTCGGCGTCAACGCGGAGTATCTGGGCGCCTGCCAGGAAATCGAGATCAAGGTCGCGCAGGGCGCCAAGCCCGGCGAAGGCGGCCAGCTTCCCGGTTTCAAGGTGACCGACATGATCGCGAAGCTGCGGCATTCGACGCCGGGCGTCACGCTGATCTCTCCCCCGCCGCACCACGACATCTATTCGATCGAGGATCTGGCGCAGCTGATCTATGACCTCAAGCAGATCAA